>JAOZRM010000374.1 GCA_029940175.1 Candidatus Sabulitectum sp.
CAATGGGCGTTGAGCAGAAAAGCCCCACGGTCTAGATAGAATTCTTGGAGATTTGGCGGAGAGAACTCCATAACCAGTAACAGAGAGTGTCCCGGCGTTAGCCGGAATAGTGGAACTATTTGACAATAATCTACGAGGAAAGCTAAGAAGCCAATACCAGCACGCGTCCCGGCGATAGTACGGATTATAGCCGACTGTGCGGCTTTTATGACGATGCTGCATTCTCGGTCACTCTCCTTGTCAGAAGTTGATTACTGCTCCCATGGTGTAACCCACATCCCCTTCAAATCCGGTGTTCTCTGCTTCAAAGCTGAACAGATAAGCGTCAACGTAAGCATCAAGCAGCCCTACCACCCAGGCTCCTGCAGTATACCAGATAAAATCTCTCCGCAAACTGCTGTGTGTATCGTAGCTGTTCTGCCAGGAAACCAGTCCTGTTTCCTGATACATGTCCCTTGCATGTTCAGCTTTACTGTTTTCATAGAAGATCAGCCCCAGCAGTCCAAGTTCCAAACTACCGTAAAGAAGCCCCTTTACAGGTTTATCATTGTAGAACTGTCCCCACCCGGGCATCACAAGACTTCTCAGCATTGCTCCCTGAGGATTCCGGTATTCAATTACAGTGGAGTCTGAAACTGCCGTTTGCTGGCATAGAAAAAGCAGAAGAAAAGCGATCTGGCTCAGATGGTAACCCCTCTCGAGGAGGAGGATATAAATTCTGCCATTCTTCTTTTCAGTGAATTCTCTTCTTCGTTTTCAAGCACCGCTGCAACCTTGGTGGCCATTGTGTCAGGGTTCTTGAAAAAGTAACGAAAAGATTCTGTGGCAAAAGATATTTCTTCATTGGTAAAACCGTTCCGCCGGAGTCCAAGTTTGTTGATGCCGATCATCCTCAACGGTTCACCACCGGCGAGAGTGAAAGGAACGACGTCTCTGGAAACCCTGAAACCACCGCCGATCATTGAGTATTCACCAATTCTGGTGAACTGATGAACAGGCACAACTCCACCAATAATAGCCTTTGTACCGATCTCCACATGACCAGCAAGATTCACCGAGTTGGCCAGAATTACCCCGTCACCAATAATGCAGTCATGGGCAACATGGCTGAATGCCATGAGAAAACAATCTGCGCCAATAACTGTTCTTCCAGTAGCACTGGTTCCACAGTTGATGTTTGCCATCTCCCTGATAACAGTTCTTGCTCCGATTTCAAGAGTGGTTCTTTCCCCTGCGAATTTTAGATCCTGGGGAGGTGTGCCAATTACAGCACCGGGTCCGACTTTAACGTCATCTGCCAGAGTAGTAATTCCTGCAACTACTGCGTGAGCATCAATAACAACTCTCTTGCCCAGCACAACTTCAGGGCCTACAACAGCATATGGCCCGATTTCCGCAGATTCCGGTGCATCACACTCTACGATGGCAGTGGCATGTATCATTTTTTCTCCACCAGCATTGCAGTAAGCTCGGA
>JAOZRM010000375.1 GCA_029940175.1 Candidatus Sabulitectum sp.
GTTCTTCCAGAAACAGATGAGATAAAGCAGGTACTGATAAAGGGAATGTTTGACAACAGCAAGCATTCTGATCTGAGATGGAATTTTTTCCAAGCCTTCTTTTGCACATTTTATAATGAATTCAAACAGGAAATACCTAGAGGTGGGTGGGTTTGGGAGCCCTATTGGTTAGCCCCTGCGGGAATTCTTGATCAAATTCACTTGTATGTGGATACTGAAACAACAACAGAACCATCAGTAGATACCTCTTCTTTTAAGTCAGGAAGTATTTCTGGCAGTAAGCCCTCGAATGTAGAGAATTCTACACTGGCTGGTCTCCGGAAATTAAACAACTTTTTTCACCTGGCTACCCTAAAAGCCAAAGAGTACGAAAGCTCCTTTATTCACAACTGTTTGGAAGAATTTAAAGGTCTCTGGATGTCAAAAACAATAGAAGGAGGGCAGTATGCTCTGAGAAAGGATAGACGAATACTGCCAGCTCTTGATCTGTGGGAGCGCTACAACCCTGAATCATACGAGAGATTCGTCATTGATGTGATGAATGCTGTTTACAATCAGGATGAACCTGAGACATTCAGCGGGTATGCATCAGCTGGAGATGTTGACTATCTTTTTAACCGCTCAATTCCTCCGTCGGAAGAAATCAGCCAGATCCTCATCAGAGGACTATGGGATAGAAGCCAGAACATAGAATACAGAATTAATTGTCACGCATGGCTCTGTAATTGTTTCCCAAACATGGACTTTGCTCTAAAATTTTACACCAGAGATCTCGAACGATTCATCGAGGAAAATGACTGCAACGAAAATTTGATAGTCGAAATTCTCGAACGCTCCTCTTACGTCAATTACACAGTCGATACCTATAAAAAAGTAATGAAAACCTACATAACACTTGCTAACGCCTATGCAGATGCTCACCCCTTGGTAAAAGATGAGATCATGCTAAGACTGCTGGCATGGCCAGACGAAAATTCTTCTGATGATAAAGAAAAATAGATCTAAAACCTTGTGTCTTCGCAGACAAGGAAGCAACCGTATACCTGATTGGAGGTTTTAGTGTCTGAGTTTGAAAGAATAACAAAAGAAGATGGTCTTGGAAAAGTAAGTGAAGATGAAATGTACTCTTTTGCAAAAGCCATTCCACGAATGCTTCGCCTTATTCCCTTTATAAAAGAGAACCCGCGACTCTACCATGCAAGGCTGCCTTGTTTCTTACACGGTTTCTGCTACGGTGGAAAGTATCGGCTTGTTATTGGTCATCTACTTGAGTTGTGGGAGCAGGGGTATCTGAGAGATGGAGAATTCTTTTTCTATGGTGGTTCCGGGGGCTTCAGTGGAAGTGCTCTTTGGGGAGTAAACATAAAGACAGGAAAAAGATTCGGGGTTCGAGGTTCTTACTCCTCGCTGAATTCCGCCACCGCCAGGATATGGGGCAGTAAGGAAAGCAGAACTGTTGTCCAGCCTCC
>JAOZRM010000201.1 GCA_029940175.1 Candidatus Sabulitectum sp.
TAGTCGCATAACTCTCACGATAACCAGTGGTTGCAATTCTGTATTCAAGCTAAGTTTCAATTCCGGGATTCTGCTGTTGCAACTTACTCTTGATATGAGTAGAATTGACAGCTTTAGTTATTGTTACGAATTGAACAAACGGCTTTCTGTCTTCCGAATCTTTGAAAGGAAATTGTAATGAGAGTGACGATACAGCCTCTATTCTTAATTCTTCTTGCGTCCGGATTTGCACAGACAGGGTTGGCGTTCCCTTCCCTGCCATCAATCCCGGATATTCCCGTTGATATTCCTTCCCTTTCCGATATACCTCTTGTTGGAGATTTCCTTGAAGAAGAACCTGCAATTACTTCATGCCTTGATGATGCTGTTTCAGAAGTTCCCGACATGGACAACTTTGAGCCTGAATTCTTTAGCCAGCTCTACGATATGCCGGTAAACTCTAACGGTTCAATATTCCTGCTTCCCGGAGCTTATGAGCTTGAGACAAGAAGTTACTGCCTTCACGCTGGAACCTATGTTTCTGATACTGGGGGCAACGGTTACATTTATGCACCGCTGGTCGGGGACAGAAGAGACATCATCCAGGCAATTCTGGATCGTTCTTCAGACCACGGTGAAATTCCTCAAAGAGATGTACAGGTGCTTATCTGGGCAGTGCTGGCAAAATACGAGTTTACTGATATGAACTCAAGTATGCAGCGAACGGTTACAGCCCTTCTTACTGCTGATGAGATATTCGAGCTTAACGGTGGCTACATGGCTCTTGTTCCAGACGACATGATGAGCCGGGTGTTCGGAGAACTGCCGGAACCGCTAAGAGCAGTAATGGAAGCAGAAGCAGGATTAAGAAACACACTGTCAAGAGCAGGATCAACCTATGAGGAGCTGGAAGCGATAGCTGTTCTTCCCGGTAACCCACCTGCACAGTACAACGAAAGAGATATTCCTGAGGGCAGATGGTCTTTGCATCCTGCCGGTTACTACATTCGCTACTTCCCCTCGGGTTACACCCATACAAGAGTGGAAATATGGGTACCGGAAAATGAAAACAGGAATCTTTCATTCTCAACTGGTTTAAACAAAGCTCCAGGCAGAGAATTGCGTAAAGGCTGGGATGATGACTGGAGTGGTTCATCCGATGATGGTGACTGGTTAGGCGGACCAAACGGCATTGCAATGCCAGGGAATACCAGCAGGCAGAGACTGCTTGTTTCACCCTCTAAGAATGGCAGTCGAGTGGATACTGAGATCGGAAGAATCAAGAATTCCGTAAATACCTTCTCAAATATTGCCGGTGTTCCCACAGATTTCCTGGGAGTGGTCAGCATGGGGCCGGGTTATATTTTTGACAGAGGGCTGGATAAGGTTATCGACCTCTATGGCTCTGCAATAAAAGCACTTGGCATGGATCCACCAAGATTTGATTACACAGAGTACGCTATTCCGGTCATTGTTCATGTTGATTCGTTAACACCTGGCGGTAATCTTTCCCCTGAGATGTCTCAGGCTATGAATTCTTTTGTGGAATCGGCCATGGCTCTTAATGCTGTTATGCAGGCTGCTCAGATATCTCTTGACCGAATGGGTGGTGCAGAGATCGACAATGAGGAATTCTGGATGGAAGAACAGGCTCTCTGTTATGTATTCTACAAAAGACTTTCAGGAGAGTACCTGATTGAAACTGCTGACCGTTTCTCTCATCTGTTTGATGTTTGCAGGTCGGAAGGATTGCAGGACACATACATTACCACTGCAATGGCTTCGGAGTATTTAAGCAACCTTCGGTCAAATGGCTACTCCAGTGAAGATATTGAGTTCATGCACTTCCTTGGCAGAACTGATGATCAGATCCAGGAGTCTCTTGAGGTGAAGCTTTCAATTACTCCATCGGAGATGGAAGGCAGCCTGTTCGCTGCTGCAGATGAATGCTTTTCTTTCATGCGGGAATGCGGAGCTCAGTGGCAGTTAATGCCCGAGGTTAACCCCTACTGGACAGAAGGAGTTACCTACCCCATTTACGCAAACTGACCGATTTCAGATAATTTCAATCCCCGCTTTGCTCAACTGAATAAAGCGGGGATTTTCTGTATAAGTGAATCAGGATCGTTACCGGTTAAGACAGAGGAACAGTAGTAGCTCTACTCTATCGAAGAAGACAAGCTTGTAATCTGTGTTGTTAAAGTACGCCACCGTCAGGATGTATACCGTTGATCCTCTTTCCCGCTTGAACATTGGCTGCTGTAGGGGCATGAACCGGAACAGCTTGAACACACATTTCCTGATTTGTGATTGCGTATGGCTCTTCTTGTAAGGTATACAGTTACGGCTGCTACTATGATCACTACTATTACGTTTTCCATTCTATATCACCAGCATTCCCACCTGGTACACTATCAGTGTAACTATGTAGGCAAGGAACGTAAGCCCGAAGAGCTGTATCATTGCCCACTTCCAGGATTCTGTTTCTTTCTTTGTGGCTGCGATGGTTGCCACACAGGGTGCACTTATCAGTGCGAACAACATCATTGCAAGTCCCTGCAGGGGAGTGTAGTTCTCTTTGAGTTTTTCCCTGAGAGTACTTGATTCCTCATCAGCTTCTCCCACGGCAAACACAACACCCATCTGTGAGACAAACACCTCTTTTGCAGCAATAGCACCCATGAGGGCGGTGGTTACACGCCAGTCAAAGCCAAGTGGCTCCATGGCCGGCTCGAAAAACTTACCCAGCCTTCCGGTAACGGTGTGGGTAAAGACTTCCATCTGACGTGCGTTCTCCAGAACACTCACTGAATCTGATATTGCCTCTGAAGACATGCTTGAAGCTGATACTACCGCTATCTCTGCATCATAATCAGTTGTAAAATTCTTTTTCTCCGGGAAAGATGAAAGAACCCAGAGGATAATCGAGATGGCCAGAATAACCGTTCCTGCCTTCTTCACATACTCACCTGCGTTGTCCCATGTGTGCCGGAGAATAGAAATTGGAGTTGGGATATGGTATGAGGGCAGTTCCATTACAAATGGGGTTTCCTCACCCTTGAAAACTTTTTTCCGAAGAAATTTAGCAACACCAATCGAGAGCAGAATTCCAATGAGGTAGATTATCCAGACAAGAGGAGCTCTCCATGCCTGGGGGAAGAATGCCGGGATGATCATCATATAGATGGGAAAACGGGCTCCACAACTCATGAGAGGCGCGACCATAAGGGTGGTGAACCTGTCGTTGCGATTCTCCAGGGTTCGAGTAGCCAGTATTGCTGGAACCGTACAGCCGAAACCGACCATAAGAGGTACGAAACTCTTACCGTGAAGACCAAGCTTCTTCATAAGAGAATCCATTATAAAAGCAACTCTTGCCATGTATCCGCTGTCTTCAAGAAGAGCGATGGCAAGAAAGAGCAGGAAAATGTTGGGCAGGAATACAAGTACTCCTCCAACTCCACCGATAACTCCCTCTACGATCAGAGCTCTAAGCATACTGTCAGAACCTGCAGGCCATAAGCTGGAAACAGTATTGCCTAAAAACTCGAAAAGCTGTTCCATGTAACCCATAAGAGGTTCACCCACAGTGAATGTGAATGAGAACACCAGATACATCATTACAAGGAAGATAGGGATTCCAGCGTATTTGTTTGTTACTACTGCATCGATCCTGTCCGTACGTGATAAACTTGTACTCACAGGTCTTACAACAATCTGTTTAACAAGCTCTTCAATGTACTTGTACCGGGCTCTGGCCACAAGCATAGCACTGGAAATACCTCTGGTTGATTCAAGGCGGGACGAGAGCTGGCTTACAAATCCGGTAATAGTCTCGTCCTCCTGGCTTCCCACCTCTGAATCACCCTCAAGCAGCTTAATTGCTTTCCACTCACAATGCTGTTCATTGTGACCTTCCAATTCGTCATTGAGAAGGCTTACAGCTCTTTTTATCAGGGAAGGTGCTCCCTTAACCCATGGGCTTGAAGTGTCTACACCTCTATGCTCCACAACTGCATCTTTTAACTCAGCAATTCCTCTACCACGGTTACCCACTGTTTTCACAGCATGGAGACCAAGTATGGATTCCATTCTTTCAAGATCGGTTTTGTAGCCTCTTCTCTCTACTGCATCCCACATGTTCATTGCGAGAATCATGTTAACGCCAAGCTCCATAAGCTGCATGGTAAGATAAAGGTTCCGCTCAAGATTTGAAGCGTCAATAACATTTATGACAAGATCGGGTTTTTCTTCAAGAATAACATTCCGGGCAATGAGTTCCTCGGGTGAACCTGCAGTCAGGCTGTATGTTCCAGGCAGATCAATAACTCTTACATCTATGCCTTTCCAGCTGAAATGACCTTCTTTTCGATCAACAGTTATGCCAGGATAGTTTCCCACAGACTGCCTTGCGCCGGTAAGCTTGTTAAAAATGGATGTTTTGCCGGAGTTGGGATTCCCGGCCAGAGCAATTGTAAGAGTATGTCGTGCCATAATTAGGCTGTTCTAACTTTCTCTGAAAAAAATGGGCGAACCATAATTCTGCTGCAGATGCCCTGGCCAAGACCAACTCTTGATCCACGAACCTCAATAACCATAGGTCCACTGCCACCGCCGCGAAGTACTCTTACCACTGCATGATGAGTAAGCCCCATAGCAGTAAGCTTCTGGTGCATATGCTTCCCGCCGTCAAGCGAGACTATTTCCATTGGTGTATCCTTTGGCGCGTGAAGTAACTGAACAATTTTGGAATCAGTTTTTTCCATATTTCTCAACCTCTTCCCTGAATTCCTTTCTGCGTTCGCTGTGGTACTCAAAACCGCCTTTGGCAGCCATGGGACAGTTATCAATAAATGCAAGAAACTCCACAAGTCTGTCTGTTATTTCTTCACCTATCGCATGCTCTACTTTACAAGCTGCGGAATCCGCAAGCTGCTCATCCGCACCGAGGATCTCATTAAAAAACCTGCTGAGAATACCGTGTTTCCTCAGAACTGCTGTTGCGTGTATCCGCCCGTCCTCCGTTAGTGAAACGATGGAGTAGGGCCTGTAATTTACCATTTTGCGAGAAGCCAGTGCCCTTAATGCAACGGTAACTGAAGGTCGGCTGACGCCAAGGGCATCCGCAATGTCTGCGGCCCGAGTTTCACCTGAGCTTCCTGCAAGCGAAGCGATTGCCTCAATGTAATCTTCAAGACTTGCTGAGAGTTTAGCCGACATCTTCTTCTCCTTCGTTACTAGTAATATTAGTCTCATCTAACTTTTGTCAAGCCCCTCCCGGGAGTGATAAATACC
>JAOZRM010000036.1:0-16569 GCA_029940175.1 Candidatus Sabulitectum sp.
TAGCAGAAGTTCTAGGTCTGCTCGAACCAAAGAATATCATTTAATATAATGGGAGGCTATCTATATGAAAAAGATAGTATTTGCACTCGGTGTTTTACTGTTTGTGCTTTTTGCTGTAGGATGTGAAAATGAAGAGCCACAGCCTGTGGTTGACGCACCGGTTGCCCCGGTTGATGAAGTTGTTGTTGCTAACATCCCAATTGGTGATGTTGTTATTAATCCGGATGCTACTCCGTTAAAAATTGGTTTTGTTAAGCAGGATCACCATTCTGCTGTGTTCGTTGCCGCTCTGCGAAACGAATTAATGCATGCCAGCTACCCTGTCTACCTCATTCCCCTTGGAGAGAACTTTTACGCTCTGATTAAAGACAACACGCATATTGCTGAAATCGAATTCATTCAGTCTCAAGGAGCAATCAATGTTCCCAACAACATGATCGCCGGTCTCTTTGAACTGGGATTCGGTGGAGTGGTACCGTTTGTTGCCAGCATTGACCAGGGAAATCCCATAACTATCGTAAGCCCGCTCCATCAGCGTGGGGATATGCTTGTAGTTACGGCTGACAACGAAGCAGTTACTGACTGGGACTCTTTTCTTGTATGGGTGAGATCATCAGATGAACCTGTTACCGTAGGCTTTAAGAGTCCCAAGGCCGTTGCGTTGATAATATTCCAGAGTGCTCTGTCCGAGGCTGATGTTCCCTTTGCCATGTCCGGCAGCGACATAGATAATGCCAGCGTGATTCTTTACAACGCACAGGGACAGCCCAACTTGAATCCTGCACTGCAGGAAGGTCTGATCGACGCTTACGTATCCAACAATCCTGCTTGTGCCATGGCCGAGCATAATGGTATTGGCAAGTGTGTTGCCGAGCTGTCAATGCTTCCTCCTGGCGATTTTGAGAACCACCCCTGCTGTGCTATTGCCGCAACTGAGGATGTTCTGGTAGCAAAGCCACATGAGGTAGCTGCTGCTCTCGAGTTGTTCGCATACGCAACAGAATTCATCAATGAGAATCCTGAAGAGGCGGCAGCAGCAGCCTCCGAATGGATTGGAACTCCGGTTGAAGTTGAGCTTATTTCAATGGCTACAAGCCTTTATGATGTGCATGTTACTCAGGACTGGACAGATAACATGATTACAATAATGGATCACATGCGCGGGTTGAATGTTTTCAGTGGTCCTCTTATGGACGTGGACAATACAGCAGAGATAGAGATAATCTCTAATTTTGATCTGCTGCCTGAGGAATACAGGTAAAGGCAACGGCACTATCTGTAAGTGGAATGATAGTATGATTTTATTATCAGGAAATGTTCGGCGGAAGGTAAGAAACCTTCTGCCGGGTTTCCTGATTCCTTTACTTATTCTTGCAGTCTGGTACTTCCTGCACGACAAAACGCTTCTGCCAGCACCTGGCCTGGTGTTTGATGTTCTCTCTCATCCTTCCAGGGATCTTTTGAGTTGCGGCTCGCTTTTCTGGAATACCGGAGTTAGTCTGATCAGGGTTCTTCTTGGATTGTTCATTGCAATTCTGCTGGGAACACCTCTGGGATTCATGATGGGGGCCAGCGAGCGCTTCAGACGGTTCACATCGGTTATTACAGAGCTTGCAAGACCTCTGTCTCCAATTGCTCTTCTTCCTCTTTCAATAATAATTTTTAAGGATACATCCTTCACCGAGATTCTCGGACTTAATCATTTGAAGTACACAAGGAACATTCTAAATGAACTTCAAGTTGGCATGGTCTTTATTCTTGCCTGGGGCGGAGTTTTTCCAGTTATCCTAGAGACAATGCACGGTGTGAGGGGGGTTAGAAAGGTATACATAGAGGCTGCACGGGTTCTTGGAGCCGGGAGACTGTTTATCTTCAGGCATATTCTTCTGCCTGCAGCGCTTCCGGACATTTTTGCAGGTTACAGAATGGCAGTCGGCAGGTGCTGGATGGTGATTATTGCTGCTGAAATGCTTCCCGGAACCAATTCAGGTATTGGTTATCTGCTTAGATATTCATATCAGCTGTCAAGACTTGATGTGATGCTTGCATGCATTTTTGTTATTGCTCTTATAGGTCTGATATTTTCCCGTGGGCTGGAATTCGCAGGGGATAAGTGGCTTCTTCTCAGAGCAAGGGAGCGCTGATATGTATTTATCACTTTCCCATCTTGAAAAATCCTATAAAGATCCGTCAGGAAACAATCTCAAAGTTCTTGGCCCGATAAACCTCTCGGTTGAAACAGGTGAATTTCTCTGCCTGCTCGGACCTACCGGTTGTGGAAAAACTACTCTTCTCAGAATTCTTTCCAGGTTGGAGCAGGCTGACGGTGGAAAGATCAATATGGGGTCAGGAAGGCTTGGTTATGTGTTCCAGCAAGGTGCCTTGTTCCCATGGATGAGTGTAGAATCCAATGTGATATTTCCGCTCAAGGCATCCGGCACTGCCGGAGGTGAGTGCAGATCCCGAGCAGAGGAAATGCTTAATCAGGTGGGATTGTATGAATTCCGCAAGAATTTTCCCCACGAGCTTTCCGGAGGTATGCAACAGAGAACTGCACTGGCCAGAGGACTTGTTACCGAACCCGAGCTTCTTCTACTGGATGAGCCATTTGCTTCTCTGGATACAAGAACAGGTATCAGCCTTCAGGAGATGTTGAGGAATCTTTGCGGCAGATTGTCAACCACAGTTATTTTTGTAACCCACAATATCGAAGAAGCGGTTTTTCTTGCAGACAGGATCGTTGTAATGGGGCACAGACCTGGAAAAATTGTAAGAGATGAAATACTGGATATGAAATGGCCCAGAAATCGACTGAGCAGCTCCTTTACCGAAATTTTACTGTCGTTCAGACGAACTTTTGAAAAACTGGTTGATCCTCTTACTTCTTCCTTAACTGAAGGTAAAGAATCAGAGCTATAGTATCCAGTGAAACAAGAGTTGCCAGGGTCTGCCCATCACCGTAGTTGTTAATCCCAAAACCGAATCGAAGAATAATAAACACTATTGTTCCCAAAACAGACCTCCATAAAATCACATAGTTGAATACCTAAAGTTTCTGCATGTATGTATATTAACATTCCTTTGGAACACAGGCAACCTGAGTGTATTGAAAGGTGGTAGTTTTTTTGAAAGGTGAAATCGTCCACGATGGCGATATAATCAGTTTTACTGGCAGATTCAACATCGCGGATATGCGAGAGGTAACTTCTTCACTTGAGGGCATTACTGCCAGCGAAACAATTCTGAATTTCACTAACTGCAAGAGTATAGATGCCAGCATTGCCGCTCGCATCTGGTCTGTATCCGAGGCAAAAAAGAGGAAAGGAATATCTTTACTCTGCCAGTCTATGAACACTGATATCCAGAAGACATTTGCTAGATTCAGAGCAATAGATAACAGATCTATTGCTCCTGCCCCAAAACGCACTCTTCTCTACAATTTTGAAGACATTGGCGACAGGGTTCTTGCAACGTGGGATACAGTATCGGGTCTGTTATCTTTCACTGCACAAGCCTTCAGGGCTCTTTTTTCTGGCAAAGTCAGAGGACCTATTACTGCCTACTACATGGAACAGTCCGGTGTAATGGCTGTGCCTATTGTGATTGCTCTCAACTGGCTTATGGGAGTTGTTCTTGGTTACCAGGCCGGCTATCAGATGAAACAGTTCGGCGGAGAGCTCTTTATGCCGGCTCTTCTGGCCTACAGTATCTGCTGGGAGATTGGACCAATGATGACAGCTGTTCTTGTCGCAGGTAGATCCGGGTCAGCCTTCGCTGCTGAAATTGGAACAATGAAAGTAAGACAGGAAATAGATGCTCTAGAGGTTATGGGATTTAACTTGTATGGATATGTTGTTACTCCCAAGATGATTGCACTTCTTATCGTTATGCCTCTGCTTGTTACAGTTGCAAATTTTGCTGGAATGGCGGGAGGTCTTGCAGCAGGAGGTTTTTTTCTAAAAATGCCATCAGCGGTGTATATCGCTGAAGTCAGAAAGGCTCTCATACCCTTTGATTTGTACTGGGGAGTTGTGAAGTCTTTTTTCTATTCTACTATCATCTCGGTGACCGGCTCTTACATGGGCATGAGGGTTCGTGGAGGACCTGCAGCAGTTGGTAAGGCGACTACCTCAGCCGTTGTGGTCAGTATCTTTCTGGTGATTCTTGTAGATGCACTTCTTTCCTTGGTGTTTGTACATCTCAGACCTGGATTATCACTATGACTGAAAAAATAATTCAGATTGAATCTCTCACCGGAGGCTATGATGGCAGTGTTGTTTTACAGAATGTCAGCATGGATGTATTCAAGGGAGAAGTACTGGTTATCGTGGGGAGGAGCGGATGCGGTAAATCAACCATAACCAGATATATGGTTGGTCTGCAAAAACCCTATTCTGGTAGAATTCTGTTTGACGGGATAGATATCTGGAGCAGCAGTAAGGCACTGGATTCCGCCAGAAGGCGGTGGGGTGTTCTTTTCCAGTCAGGTGCTCTTCTTGGAAACTACACTGTTATTGAGAATGTTATGTTACCTCTGAAAGAATTTACGAATCTGAACAGAGTCGAAATGATGGATGTTGCTTTGAGCAAACTTGAAGTGGTTGGAATGGAGCATGCTGCTTTTGAAAATCCACTTGAAATTTCCGGGGGAATGCAGAAAAGAGCTGGTCTTGCAAGGGCAATGGTACTTGATCCCGAGGTTTTGTTCTTTGATGAACCCTCTGCGGGTCTTGATCCTGTTACATCTGCAGAACTGGACGAAACAATACTATCGGTGAACAGATCACTTGGTACAACTTTAGTAATAGTTACACATGAGCTGCCCAGTATTTTTGCAATATCTGACAGGGTAATTATGCTTGACCCCGATGAGCAGGGTATTATTGCTACTGGATCTGCTCGTGATCTTGCTGACAACTCAGAAGATCCGAGAGTCAGAGCCTTTTTCGGTAGAAAGATAGGAGAGTAGCTATGGCATTGCGAGCCAATAAACTAAGGCTTGGAATATTCTTTGTGCTTGTTATGACTCTTTTTGTGGGAGCAATTTTCTGGCTTGTAGGCGGGTTTACCAAGGATCCAAGCACTAATTATGCCTGCTACTATGCCTGGAGTGTAAGTGGGTTGAATGTAGGCAGTTCTGTAAATTACAATGGTGTTCCTGTGGGTTCCGTTGTTTCTATCGGAATCGCGCCGGATGGCAGACTTGTTGAAGTAGTTCTTCAGATTGTTGATGATAAGTTCAGAGTGGACAATACAATTGTTGCATCGCTGTATGTTACCGGTATTACCGGACTCCGGAATGTTAATCTGGAGAGTCTTCCCGACTCAGTAAGCAGACTGTACGGGCAGCAGCAACTTGCTTTTGACTCGGATCTGCCTGTTATTCCAGTTCGTTCAGGTACGGTACAGTCTGTTACAACAGGTATTACTCGCTTGTTTGAGATCATGGAAAGTATTGATGCCAAGGAATTGAATGATCAGGCTATACTTGCACTGACAATGATAAACACAATACTGGGCGATCTGCAGTGTGATTCTTTGGGATGTAGAATAACAAACACAATGAATAATGTAGACAGGGTGCTGATCACGTACAACAATCTTGGCCTTGAGCTGACATCTGCCCTTGTTGAAGCTGAAGGTGACGTAGATTCTATTGTGGACGATGTCAGGAACTTCATGGATGAGCTTGAAAACCTCAGCAGTACAGTAACATACATTGCAGATGATATGGAGACCACCTTTGATGATACGGAAGTAATCCTTCGTGAGATCAGCGTTATGCTGCCTATAATTAACAGAATGCTGGAAGGATTTACTTCAGGTTCCAGTGGAGAGGATATGTGGAGATGAGAAAGCTTTCATTAATAGTACTTGTTACCCTGATGATCTTTGCTGGTTGTATTACGGTAAATGTCCCGCTGGGGGGTGGCGATTCTGTTCCATCATTTCAATGGCAACTGAGATGGAACCCACCCATTGAGCCCGGGAATCTTATTTTCACAAATATTCTCCGGGTCAAGGATTTTGATGCATCCGGAAGCTATCAGCTCTCAGGTATGGTTGTCACGTACCATGATGGCAGTATTGCTGAGAGTTCTGATAACAGATGGGTTGCCCGGCCTGGTGCCATGCTTAGCGAGATGCTGTCTCGTGACATACAGGTTACCGGGAACTATCCGGCAGTTTTTAGAACAGCAACCAGTGTGAACAACCTTCTAACCCTTGAAGGTTATGTAAGAGAATTTGGAGCAACTCAAGTAGACAGCACAACATGGATTGCAATTCTTGATGTTGATGTGTCGCTGATGGGGAACAGAGGAAACGATGTTCTGTTTCAGAAAAATTATCGATTTGAGCAGCATATGCCCGAAACAGGTTTCAAGGCTCTTGCTGATCAGATGTCACTTCTTGGAGCTTTGTGGTCAGAGGAAGTCATGACCGATATAGCAAGTGCTCTTTTACCTCGTAGATAGGAGTGCAATTGAGTTTCTTCAGCAGAAAGAAAAAGGCGACAGTAACAAGACAGAATCCGAGAACGGCACCACCATACGATAACATGAACAATTTCATCATCGTTGTTTTGGACAGTTGCCGCTATGATTCTTTTATGGAAGCCGCTCCTTCCACCATAATGAAACTGGGTGAAGTCGAGGACAGATACAGCTATGCCACATGGACTGCCCCTTCACACTACAATCTGTTAATGGGTCTTATGCCTCATACAAGCCCCAGAGGTGTATTTGCCAGCGAATACTACAAACACGATTTCATTAAATACAATGACAGGCTGGGTGCTCAAAACATTGAGTTCAAAAGTCTGGTCCCCAGATTATGGCTTCCTGACTTCCTCCAGAGAACCATGGGTTACAGAACTCATGCAATGGTTTCTCTGCCTGTTCTGAACAGCATGACTCCTGTTAACAGCGGGTTTGATACATTCAGACTTATGGATAAGCATAATGATATGAACGCCATGCTTGACCTGATGACATTTCCTTCAGACAGACCAAGCTTCTATATGCTTAATGTAGGGGAGACCCACTATCCCTACGCCAGACCCACAGAAGCCCAGAATGACTGGCCTAGAATAAGCGGTGTTCACGGGGTATTCAAACACCTGGATGATCATGTTGTAGACGGTTGTATCGAAGAGAGTACAACTGGCGAGAAACAGTTTTTTGATCAGAAGGAAATGGATATGCTGAAAGAAAGGCAGATCGATACTGTGAAGTATCTGGACTCTGTATTTGAGAGACTTTTTGATATTGTTCCCGCCAATACATGGATAACTGTTACTGCAGACCACGGGGAACTTTTTGGTGAAGAGGGGTATTTCGGACACGGACCAATTTTTTCAGAAAAAGTATTCCAGGTTCCATTCCTGGAAGGTAAAATACGCTAAGGAGAGAGATGACAGAGCAGAAAACTATGAAATTCAAGGCTGAGACAAAACGAGTGCTTGATCTTGTTATTCACAGCCTTTACTCAAACAAGGACATATTTCTTCGCGAACTGGTTTCCAATTCTTCAGATGCAATCGACAGATTGAGATACCTTGCTCTTGATGATCCTGAGCTTCTTGGGGAAGAGTATACGCCGGAGATAGTTATAAGAGCAGACAAAGAAGCTAAAATACTTACTATCATCGATAACGGTATCGGTATGAACGCTGAGGATCTGGAAGCCAATCTGGGAACTGTTGCGTCTTCGGGTACGCTGAAATTTCTGGAGGAAGCGGCTTCGAATGCTGTTCGTCCTGAACTTATCGGACAATTCGGTGTGGGCTTCTACTCGGCGTTTATGGTGGCGGATATTGTAACTGTCTGCAGTCGAAAAGCCGGAGAGGAATCCGGTTGGATCTGGAGGAGCGGAGACACAGACGGCTATACCGTAGAGTCTTCTGACGATATTCCAGTTGGTACATCAATCGAACTTCAAATGAAGGATGACCAGTTGGAGTATCTCGACAACTGGAAGATCGAATCTCTGGTTAAGCACTATTCTGACTTCGTGAGTAATCCGGTTTTCCTGTTTAAAGAGGAAACAGATGATGATGGAAACAAAGAGGAAAAGAAGAGCCAGATCAACACAGGAACTCCAGTATGGTTGCGCTCACCTTCTGATGTTGATGATTCTGAGTACAACAGTTTCTACTCTCACCTTACCCATGATCACGCCGAACCCATGGACAGATTCTGGTATCATGGAGAGGGCATAACCGAATTCTACTCTCTTGTGTTTATTCCTGCTTCCAGGGGTATGGACATCATGATTCCGGACAGAAGGCCGGGCTTAAGCCTGTATGCCCGTAAAGTTATGATAATGGAGAGAGCAGAGAACATCCTTCCCCCATATCTGCATTTCCTCCGTGGAGTTGTGGAAAGCCCTGATGTTTCGCTGAATGTATCCCGGGAACTGCTTCAGCAGGACAGGGTTCTCAAAACAGTGAACAAGGTTCTAACCAGAAAAATACTTGATCACTTCAGCGAGATGCTGGAGAAAGATCGTGAGAAGTATGACAAATTTTTTGCTCTCTATGGTGATTTCATTAAAGAGGGTGTTTATTCCGACTACGAACGCAAGGAAGAGCTTGCCTCTCTTCTTCTTTTCAACACATCAAAGAGCGATGGAGAGAAATCTCTTACTGATATAGTTGAAGAACTGCCTGAAGATGGACAAATATTCTATCTCGGTGGGGCTTCTCTGGATGAATTGAAGCGTTCACCTCATCTGGAAGCTTCCGGTGACAGTGAGGTTGTTCTTCTTCACGGACCAGTCGACCTTCTCGCAGTTGAATCGCTGATGGAATTCAAGGGCAGAAAGTTTACAAATCTTGCCAGTGAAGCTAACGAAAAAGATATGTCCAAGGAAGACAAGAAGATAAGAGAAGAAGCGGAGAAAGAACATTCTGGTCTTATCGAATCCATTAAGGAAATTCTTGGTGACAGAGTATCAGGTGTGAGGTTTTCACCCAGGCTCAGAGAAACCCCCTGTATACTTGTGGCAGCACAAGATGATCCCGGTGAGATGATGAAGATGATGATGCGAGCCATGAACCAGGATGCTCCGGAATCAAAGAAGATTCTTGAGCTCAATCCTGCTCATCCGGTTATTGCTTCACTGGAAGCGCTTAGTGCAGATGAAGATTCTAAGGATTCCTTCAATACCCGGGTTCAGATGCTTCTTGAACTTGCAAGAGTTTTATCCGGTTCTAAACCCGATGATCCTGCAGGTTTCGGCAGGTTTGTTGCAGAATTAATGGGCTAGTCCTTTTTCAGGGGAGTGCAAATGCAGTACCTAATCGTTGTTCTAGTGTCTGTGCTCCCCGGTCTGGGATGGCTGTGGTATTTCTACAAGACCGATAAATACGAACCGGAACCGAAGAAACTTGTGTTAAGAACCTTTCTTCTGGGTGTTTTTGTTGCGATAGCTCTTGGCACTTCTTTCGAGGGGCTGCCTTTTCCATGGGGGCCTTCAAGATATGCAGCTGTTCTCTGGGCCCCTGTAATTGAGGAAACAGCCAAATTTCTCATAGTGTTCTGGACGATATTTTCAAACAAGAATTTCAACGAACCCATGGATGGTATTGTGTATGCAGCTTCCGCTGCTCTGGGTTTTGCAGCATGTGAGAATGCATTTTATGTGTTTTCCAGCTGGCATGGTGGCAGCCCTGAAATGGGAGTATTCACCCTGCTTGCCAGGTCGGTTTTCAGTGTTCCGGGTCATGCACTCTTTTCAGCATTTTTCGGTGCCGCTCTTGGCTACGCAAAGGGAAGAAAAGGTATGAAACCTGTTCTGGCCGTTATTGCCGGGCTACTTCTTTCCATGGTTGCACACGGTTTGTTTAACTGGCTCAGCATGGAAAACATCCTAGGAGGGCTCTCTTTCATCATTTTCATGGGGCTGTTGTGGAGGGTATTTTACAAGAAGCTTCTTATCCCGGCACTGAACGCTTCACCCTTCAAAAAGATGGATAATGAAGAACAGACAGGATGATAATGGAAAATAAATTTACAGTATTCTCTTTGAATATTTCTCCTGAAAAGGGTACAGAAAAGACTCCGGTTGATTCCGTCAGAGTGACCGCTGCCGGGTTTGAAAGTGATGCTCACTCCGGTAACTGGCATCGACAGATAAGTTTGCTGGATCAGGAAAGTGTTGTTGATTTTGCTGCTAGAAGCGGGTTAACCATAAATCCGGGAGATTTTGGAGAGAACATTACCACAGAGGGAATCGACATTACACTATTGATTCCAGGCATTGTGATAGCAGGTCCTGATGGACTGCGTCTTGAAGTGACCCAGGTTGGTAAAGAATGCCACGGAGATGATTGTACCATCTACCAGAAGGTGGGCAAGTGTATAATGCCCAAAAGAGGAGTGTTCTGCCGGGTGCTTTCCCCTGGACATTTGCACAGGGGTACTATACTTGAGCTTACGGAAACAGAATAACACCCTGTTAAGTATTAACTGAAAGAAGGTTCCATGTCGATATTCAGCGATTTGAAGGAAGCCATTACCAGAAACATAGGAAGGGTGATGGACGCAGGTGCCCAGTACAGCGATGCTAGATGGTATGAGGACGACAGCTCTGAAATGTTTATGCTGCTTGATGGTAACCTGGAGGGCAACGACACTACCGTTGAAAGCGGGCTTGGTGTTCGAGTACTTTACGGTGGTGCATGGGGTTTTGCTGCAACAAGCCAGATAGCAAATGTGGATACCTGTTTTGACAGAGCAATGGCCAATGCCATATCCGCATCCATGCTTGTTAAAGTCAAGCTTGATATGGGTAAGAAGGACGGCCACACTGGTAGTTATACCTCCCCGTTCAAGATAGATCCTATTGATGTGAGCCTTTCTGACAAGGTTGATTTTCTGAAAGGTGTGGATGCTTCACTCACAGAGGACTGGATCTTGCGCAGAATGATCAGAGTGCAGATCCAGAGAATGATCATCCATTTCTGGAGCAGCGAAGGCACTTACACGCAGAAGAAGCTTATCAACACATTTGCCCACATGACTGCGATGGCACTTGATTCCGATCGACAGATGCAGAGGCGTTCCAAGAGTCTCTTCTGTGAAACAGGGGGAACCAGAGGTTGGGAGATGCTTACCAATCCTTCTCTCTGGAGTGGTCACTCCGAGCGGGTGAAAACAGAACTTAAGGAAGTTCTTGCCGCTCCTGAACTGGAGTTCGGTAACAGATCGGTTATCCTTCTCCCTGGCCAGGGCCATCTTCAGGTTCATGAGACAATCGGACATCCTCTCGAACTGGACAGAATTCTTGGCTATGAGCTTTCCTATGCAGGCGGCAGCTTTGTGAATCTTGATTCTTTCGGAAAACTCAAATATGGATCAGACAAGCTAAATGTCAGTGCTTACGGTTCCATCACAAACAGTCCAGGATCATTCGGATTTGATGCAGAGGGAACACCGGAGAGGGATTACCTTTTAATTGACAAGGGCATTCTTGTGAACTGTCTTACCTCCAGAGCCATGATAAGTGAGGCTAATCAGAGAGCAGGAAGAGAAGTATTCAGCCAAAGCGGCGGTGCCAGCAGGTCAACAGCGTTCTATCGTGCTCCCATCGACAGAATGACCAATGTTAACATTCTTCCCGGCGACGAGGGAACGCTTGCAGACATTATCAGCACAACAGAAGATGGAATTGTTGTAGACAATCCCACAAGCTGGTCCATTGGCTCAAATCGTGAGCACTTCCACTTTGGATGCGAGATCGCATGGGAAGTGAAGAACGGAGAGATCACCAGAGTTCTCAGGAACCCTTCTTACCAGGGGCACACAGTGGAGTTCTACAACAACCTCTCAGCTGTTGGAGATGAATCCACCTGGGTTGTTGAGCAGGTTGAGAACTGCGGCAAGGGAGAGCCCAACCAGGTAATGGAACTTGGTCACGGTATTCCTGTGGTGAAGTTTGATAATGTCATTTCCGGAGAAAGGAAGTAGATCATGATGAACAACGAACTTCGAAACATGATCACAAGGGCCAGAGATATCGCACGTGACCAGGGTGTAAAAGCTTCAATTCACTACCACCACGAAAACAGTCACCTTATGAGAATAGGCAATAATTCTGTTAGTCTCAACACCAGTGAAGAGCTTACCAGGATCGATATTGAAGTAATACAGGGCAGAAAAAAAGGAACGCATACACATCTGGGAGAGATCAATTCTACAGATGAGCTTGTTAATATGATTCTGATGGTTTTCGAGAAGGCTGGAAAATCCGCAGAGATGGATTTTGATCCGGTACTCACCGTGATCGAAGCCAATGTAGAGACTGAAACCCAGTACGATCAGGCTCTTGATAATCTCGATCCATCTGTAAAAGAGCAGGTGTACAGTGCAATATTCAAGAACATCGGAGATGATTACAATTACTCAGGTTCCTGGTCCAGTGGCAGTACTGAAACCTTTTCTGTAACAACAGCCAACGATAATTCAGTATGGCAGAAACTTACAGACCAGCAGTTCATGTGTGTTCTCAAACATCCTGAAAAAATGTGGGAGCTTGCAAGCTGGCAGACAGGAACAAATGCCGGTGATGTTACTGCTGAAGTAACCATCAACGAGTTCAGCAGTATTCTTCCAATCTATGAGAATCAGGAAGGTTTCAAGGTTGAACCTGGTAATTTCAAGGTTGTCTTTGGGTCACAGGCGCTGGCTGAACTGGCCAGTATGACTGTGTGGACCGGATGTGCCGGGCGTACATGGGAAATGAAGATGGGCTGGACTGCCGACAGGAATATTGGGGACCTTGTTCTTCACCCTTCAGTCACAGTGCTTGATGATCCCACTAACAGTCAGATCTTTTCTGAGCCCATCAGTGATTCCGGATTGCTTACAAAAACTCAGACCATGATCGACAAGGGCAAGTTTGCCGGGCTTCTTTATGACAGAAACACAGCATCCAAGTACGGGAAGAAGGCTACACCCAACTCCGGTTGCCTTGCTATGCAACCAGGAGAGGGATCTGCAGACTTTCTTGAAGCTGTGAAGGATGTTGACAGGGTTCTCTACATTCCTGCGATCCACTACATGAACATGCCCAACATGAGCAAGGGTATCTTCACCGGCAGCAGCCGTTTCAGTGCGGTGCTTGTAGAAAAAGGTAAGATCGTCAGCCCTATATTCTCCAGCAGAATAACCGATCAGTTCGAGAATATCTTTGGTAATGTTCTTGCCATTTCATCAGAAACCACTAGTGTTAACACATCCAACACTTACGGCAGAAGAGCCCCTAGTGCTGTTTCTGTTCCTACATGGATGCTGGTTGATGATGTGAAGATCACCGACTGCGCGGAAAGTTTCTAAGGCAGAGAATCAAGAATTCCCTCCAGAGTCAGCACTCTGGAGGGATCTGCATCTGCGTATTCGACAAGCTACTCCAGCTCTCTTTCATCAACAGGAATTCTGCCGATCCATGAGGTATTGTCCTCAAGGTCAGCGAGTACTTTGTTCCTCGAAGTGGTTGATGTCAGTTGCCCAGAATCGTGATTCTTGCAGTAAGAGAGCTGCTTTCTCCTGAAACTCTTATCAGATAGATCCCGCTGAAGCCAGCTCCTGTAAGATCAACTTTAGTGATTCTGTCGTTGAGAATATCGAAAAAAACTCTTCGTCCACTGAGATCATAAACTTGCAGTGAATTGTAACTTCCAATCTCCGGCAATAGTATTGTGATGGATCCGAAAGAGGGATTCGGATAAATGGCTAGAAGGTTTGTATCAGGATCTGGAGAGGATGATTGCCACTCAATGTCATGTCCGTGATGAAAGCCGATATCCACCAAGCCCGAATCCGGAACGCTGTCGGTCCGTGTCCAGGTAAGATCAAGATCGTATTCCTGAGAAGTTCCTCCGCCGGAATTGATGCACGGGCTGTCTTCGCTCTGACCTGCTTCTGTATGGCTCAGAAAGAATTCATTCACCAGAAGTGGATCTGCGGATATATTTCCGTATGTTCCAGTGGGATCCGGCAGATTGCCATAATTACCGTCAGGGTTTCCCCATACACAGTTGTAGAAAAAAACTGGTTCACCACCGTCCTGCAGGTAAAATGCGGGGCCTGTATTGCCAGTTACAATATTGTGGTGCAGTTTAGGCGAAGAGCTCACCCTGAAATAGACAGCGCTCCCGGTGTATAGACAAAAGTTATCAAAGAATGTACAGAAGGATATATCCGGGTGGGAAAGAGCGTAACAATATATACCTCCACCATCGTCATAGGCCTTACCTCCCGTGAAAAGGCAGTTGAATACATCTGGAGAGCTGTGATAACAGAAAATTCCTCCTCCATCATCCCAGGCAACATTGTCTTCAAAGGAGGAGTGGCTTACTGAAGCATTTGAAGAGTAGAGATAAACAGCACCACCTGAAGACAGACTCTCATTATTCAGGAAGAGGCAGTTTCTTATCACAGGTGCTCCCTTCCAGGAGAAAATCGCTCCGCCGTTGTCTGCTTTACATTGAACAAATCTTGAGTTCTCTATCAGAGGGGAACTGTGCTTTGTATGAATTGCTCCACCAAATGCATCCTGTGACGCATTCCCATCCATGAATGTAAAACCTGAGATAACCAGCGTTGTGTCAATTCCACCGCCAGTTGTACAGTCCATGTCAAGAATACTGTCCGAAATACTATCTCCGGAAAGAGTAACCGAGGATGGGTTCAGAGCGTCCCCTAGAAGGACAATACCATTGTGATCTGCAGTGAGTGCTACTAGATTTGCTCCACTTCCATGGTGAATACCGGGCATGACAAGTACTGTGTCACCTGAAATTGAAGAGTCTACAGCATCCTGAATACTTTCTCCAGGGTAAACAGGTGTTACAAATCCCAGAACAAAAACAATAGGAATTATCATTTTAGAACCACAACCCTTCCAGAAACTGATCCTCCCTGCCACACAGCCTGAAAAAGAACAAGCCCTCCGGGGAAGGAATTAGACGGATTCCACTGCCATGATTCTCCATTTGTCATGGTTGCCTGATCTACACCATGAAGCTTGCGGCCTGTTAGGTCATACACCTGAATTGTTACAGGATATGGTACTTCCGGCATCAGAGTTACTCTTACACTGCCGGCGGCAGGTGAAGGTGTTATCACCATCTCTACACTGTCTCCGCACTGGCCAGCTGAAATGCCTGTTTGATCAGAATTGATGTGATGAAATCCCATGTCAGCAAAGTCGATATCTGGAATCCTATCCGTTCTGGTACTTAAGCTGAAGACAACAGTTTGATCAATGAGGGCATGTCCAGAATTCAAAGCCGGGCTGTCAACGAATTGACCGGAAGATGTTTGAGAAAGATTGAAGTCTGAATCAGCAAACAGGGGATCTTCGCTGATGTTCCCATCTGTTCCTGTGGGATCATCCATACCATTGTAGTTGGTTAATCCGTTATCCCAGCAGCATACATGAGACAAGTATGGCAATTTTGGACTGATAACACTTATTCCTCCCTTGCCGAGATTGGAGGTTATTATGGAGGATTCAACCAGGACTGAATCGATGGTGTGAATTCTCATCCCGCCACCATCGTCAAAAGCTTCATTGGAGTAAATAGTTAAGAAGGAGAAGGTAGAAGTACCCTGCAGTACAGTAATGGCGCCACCATCATCTCCTGAATAGTTGTCTGTGAAAAGCGAATTTGAAAGAACAATCAGACTCTGATAAGCGTTAAGACCGCCACCGTCATCCGAGCTGGTATTTGAGAGGAACCTGTTCAGAAAGCCAGTAAAATCACATGCAAACAGATTAATTCCGCCACCGGTAACAAGTGCTTCGTTATCACTGATGGTTGAGTACTGGACATGAAGGGTTCCTCCCTCTGCTCCAATTCCTCCCCCCATAAGAGCCGTGTTTCCTGTAACAAGACAATTGCTGACAAAAGCCTTTGACTCGCTGGCAGAGATTCCTCCTCCGTTGAAGAATTCTGTACCGGTTGCATTACCTCCGGTGATTACCAGATTCTTTATGATAATATCTGAACTGTGTGGTCCTGTAAGACTCAATACAGATCTTTCAATATTCTGACCATCCAGCACCGCTCTGTTGTCTGGATTTGAAGTAATGGTTACTCCTGACTGCGACGGACCTGCTGTCAGCATAGGTTGTTCTGATGTGTTCATGTAAGTTCCTGGCATCAGGAAAAGTGTATCTCCGAGGGAAAGAGTTAACAGGCTGTCGGCAATATTGTCTCCAGGATCAACGGTAATTGTTAGACTTCTGGCGGCAATAGCCAGAAAGACAAGGGGGAGTATGATTATCTTCATCTGGAGTTCAATACGGTTATTTTCGCAGTTTGAAGAAATCCCATATTTCTTACTACCAGGAAATATACTCCTGAGGGTAGATCTCCTACTGCAAGATTCACTGTGGACTCTCCTATTTCAAGTTCAACTTTTGCAGGCGACAACACCGTCCTTCCGAAAATATCGTAGATGTACAGTTCAGCAGTTACCCTGGTTATTGCTGAAAGTTGTACAGATAAGTTTTCATTTACAGGAACAGGACCGATCACTGAAAAGCTTACTGCTCCAA
>JAOZRM010000036.1:16579-18661 GCA_029940175.1 Candidatus Sabulitectum sp.
ACCCGGCCAATCGACATCCCATGCTTCCGGTAGGAAAGGAGTTCCTCCAAATGGACCTGCTTCCCAGGAAGACGGATTTTGATTAGGCAGAGAAGTATCCAGAAGAGTAAGAGTGGAACCATGACCTGCGGCCTGCCATGGCCATGGGTCGTCCGGCAGGTATGCAACGCTGTCCACAGCATTTCCAGTGAGATCGAAGAGAGTAAGCCTGTCTCCGTTGTCCGACAGGTTGAATGTCAGCCACTGGGAAGGTGGAGAAATTATTTGGAAGGCGCTGATAAACGAGAATGAATCAGAGCTGAAGACCAGACACTCACCAGGATCTACTGTCAGTTCTCCGAGAGTTGTCAAATTGGTTCTGTTGTCATCACGGACAGACCAGCCTGCCAGGCTGACTGTTTCTTCACCTGTGTTTACTATTTCAAACCAATCCCCAGGATTGAATTGAGGAGCACTCATGTAATTAATTTCATTGATCACAAGATAGCCTGAAGCAGCATAGCAGGTCTCTCCTGCAGGAACAATTGGACCATTGTCGGATCTGCGCTCCACACCGTTTCTGGTTGCGTATACCTGCATCCAGAGGTTAGAACCGGTGAATTCACCGGGAACAGTATGAAATGTGTCAGCGGGGAATGCTTCATAGATAACATCAGCAGGATTATCAAACAGGCTGTCAGAAGAAATTTCAAGACGCCAGGTGCATGAGGTGCCGGCATTCTGCCAGAAAACCATAATGTCTCCACTGGAGAATTCTGTACAGCTTATGCGGACACTGAATGGAAGTGGCTGTTGGCGGAGCTGTTCCAGCACTCCCTCGTATCTGGCTTCGGGCCAATTATTAAGATCGCCGGTCTGGGCCCAGAATTGATCCATTGTGTAATCTCTGAACGGATCGATCTCAACAAGTGGAGCAATGAGCTCAGCAAGAGAATCAATTGTATTTCCCTGAGAAAACTCAAGGAAAAGAGGGTATTGTCTGTGAATCTCATTAAAAAGATCCTCTCTGATGGCTGAATTGCACCACATTCGCCAGATCAGAGTGTTTCGTCTGTTACCGTTATTACTGGAATTCTTGTTGTATGGAGAACCTGCTCCGTACTTCCACCAGGTTCTATCCATGTCCCAGGTTATATAGCGCCACCCACCTGTGCCACCTGTTTCATCAAGAACCAGATGATAGTTGTGGTAGTATGTGCTGCCGTGACCTATAAGAACATTGGTTGCTACACAGGAAATAAGATCATCGTAATGGAATCTTTCCTGCAGTTGTTGATGAAACATGTCTTCAGGGCAGAGCTTCAGCCAGTAAAGTAGGAGCAGAAAATCATCCCAGGGCTGGAATTCTTGTGTTTTTTTCAAGTACGGTTCCAGGTCATTTACCCTGTCAAGAGTTGTGTAACGATCTGCACACTTGTATATCACTGCCTCATCCGGTAGCGGAGTGTTCAAAAGGAAGTCTGAGTCTACATCCTCCACAGACAGGTAAACACCCTGTGATTCCCCATTAAAAACCACCTCAACCAGATGCACTTCAGGTACAATCTGACCTGTGCGGCTGTAGTAGAGGAAAGAAAGGCATTCTCTCATCCTGGTCCAGTCAAGGTATTCAGCATTAAGATTCAACTCATCCTGACCGAAGAGATAGACTCCTTCAACCGGTTCGATCTTGATGGACTTTTTCGGATATGTTCTGCTTGTTGCACCGCGAATCCTGAACTGACACTGGAATGCATACTCTTCATACGTAAGCAGGGCAGGAACATAGATGTCATTCCAGAAATTCTCGCAGGCATACTCCCATTGAGCTTCATCAAACTCAAGATGAAGTACCGGCACAGTGTCCGGCCAGCTGGAAGCTGATAGTATTGCAAATATGATCTGTAACAATATGCACCTCATTTGACTCTTGTTACCCTGAAGATAAAGCATTTCAGCATCTCATGCATCAGGCGGGTACTATGGTTTACTCCGTTTTAGAGTCAGTGTTGCCAATCTAATTAGTTCCCATCCAGAAACTCATATCGTAGTGTAGAGTAACCATATAGATCATTAAAGAGGCGCATTTTCGACTTGACAACA
>JAOZRM010000202.1:0-3201 GCA_029940175.1 Candidatus Sabulitectum sp.
CGCATTACGCTGTGCATTGCTGGTGGATGAGGCTGCAAATCTACCAGAGAGAGTACGGGGTATCTGGTCGCCGGAGATAAAAACACAATGGATGGACAAGACATGGAAGTATGCCAGAGGTAACAGAAAGCTACAGAATCTTCTTCGCCCATGGAGGAAGCTTCTTCAGGCCTATGCAGATCAGCCATGGCCCCACAGAGAGAATGAAATCAGGCTTCCGGATGAGATCGATCTGCCGGGAATTACAAACAGAAAGTGGCAGAAATTGCTGGGCAGCGATATGAATGCACCTCGTGAAGCAAGTCTTCTGTGCAGAGCGATCTACGGATTCTCAAGAGTATCAGAGAGACTGGATGAGCGGTTTCACCTGCTGGCGAGAAAAGAGGGTAGCGATACACTTATCCAGTGGTACTGCACTGACCCGTCAACATTTATTGCAGAAGAACATTCACGGTGCTCAAGTGTTACCTGCTTTTCCGCCACACTTGAACCAATGAACCACTTCGCATCTGAATTGGGCCTGGGAAAAACTGACACATTGACCTCAAAAGCGGTAGGCTGGCCATTCCCGGAGGAAAATCTTTCAGTCTGGGTGGATACAGGCATCAACACCTTGTGGAAAAACAGAGATGATCAGACAAAACCCATCGTAGAAAAATTGCAGGGTGCAAGAACAAAAACTCCCGGTACCTGGATGGCCTTCTTCCCGTCATTCTCGTGGATGGAGAAGATCGCCCTTGCAGCAGAGGATTCCGGACTGGAAATCATTTCTCAGAGAAGAGAAATGACCGAGGGTGACAGAGCTGAATTCGTGGAACAGATAAACAGCGGAGATCACCTGATTCTTGTGGTAGCAGGAGGTCTTTTCGCCGAGGGCGTTGATCTGAATATCCCAGATCTGAAAGGGTGCTTCATTGCTGGTCCCTCCCTGCCGTCAGTTTCCCTCCGGCAGAAGCTTCTTCAGGAAAGATACCACGACACAGACAGAGATGGTTTTCTGCACGCCTTTGCCATTCCCGGAATAAACAGGGTGATTCAGGCAGCGGGAAGGCTTATCAGAAAAAGTGAGCAAAAAGCAGACCTGATCCTTCTTGGAGGCAGATTCATAAGAGACCCCTACTTCAGCCACCTGCCCGACCACTGGTTCCCGCTGAGAGTTATCAGGTACGGCAGAGTTTCCCTGAAGCGCAGAAACAGGTAACTCTTTCCCCTATTGACCGCTTCTCATGGTGCGGATATGATTATTCTTATGGTATGTCTATTGGAAGGAGAAATCATGTCAACTATTCTTGTGTTTACTATTTTCCTCTTACAGAATACAGTTAGCACAGACGGATCAATACAGTACTTCCCGGATATTCCAATCAGCGTGGTTGGTACCTGGCAGATCACCTATGCATCTGATATACAGGACATCAGCTTTAACTGGAACTCAAATACTCTGATTTTTCGCAGCAATGGCGAGGGTAAGATATTTCTGGCTGATCCATACAGCTGTGATTCTATCGGGGAAATAGATCTTCCGCCAGCTTCAGATGGGTTTGGAGTGGCTATCAGTCCATCATACCCCGGAGAGTATTACATAAACACAAATACATCAGCTGCAATTTTCCACTCCGACGGATCAGGAAGCTGGAGTGAACTTTCAAACCCTGCAGGTACCCAGGGTACCGGCCTGGACTTCAACGCAATTGGCTCGTGGGATGTGCTTCTTGAAGCTTCCAGTACAACTCCCTGCCAATTTTATGCAATTGAAACAGATGGATCCGGTCACAACAGCTACAGCCTGCCCGGAGTAAACGGTGAGATCAGCGGCTTCATGGGTCATGAGGTGGCGACGCAAGACGGATATCCTCCCGGAGCTCTTATACTCACCACAAGGCTGGGGCATGAATTCTTCTTCTTCCATGAAAGTGGTGGATCTTACACCCTGTACGGTCAGGAACCATGCCCTCTACCTGTTTCGGAATCTCTGGGACTCACATGGAGCCCGGATGGAGATGTTTACTGGAGCTACAAGGGACTGGATCAGAAGTATTACATAAGCAAACTTGCGATTCCTATTTTCGGAGCAATTGCAGGAGAGAATAATGCCTCCGTTTTCAATGCAAACGCTCTGAGCCTGACTGAAAATCCATCAGCTGGTTCCGCTGTTCTGACCGTGGATCTTCCGATTCCGGAGCTGATAAGTCTTGAGATTTATGATATCTCCGGAAGACTGGTAGAAGTTCTGCACAGAGGAGAGCTTGGTTCCGGTGAGAGCATCTTCAGTTTCAGCGGTTCTCCCGGGATTTATATCATTGTTCTAAGCCAGCCCCATCTTGAGGAACGGCTCAGGTTCGCTTTAACCAGGTAGATGCAGTTCACCGTAAATAGCTGAACATTGACAGCGTCCCGTATTCTGTACATTTTTATGTACAGAATGAGAGGTTCGAAATGAAAATGGTTTCATTCACTGATTTTAGAAAAAACGCATCAGGCTTCATCACTGAAGTTGAACACGGAGAAACAATCATTCTCCTGAGACAGGGAAATCCTGTGGCAGAGGTTATACCCTATTCAGGCAATCCTCAAACACCACCTGCATGGAAGAAACCTGGAATCCATCTGCAGATAAATGGCAGCGATCTTTCTCTGGCAATTCTGGAGGAAAGAGAAGAATACCGATGAAACTGGCAGTTGATTCTTCCGCATTGGCAAAAAGATACATCCAGGAGACAGGCAGTGATTTGCTTGATGATCTCCTGCAGGATGCTTCCCGGCTGGGTCTCTGTATTATTCTGGTTCCGGAAATTGTTTCAGCGTTCAACAGAAGAATTAGAGAGAAAGCATTCACACAGCTCGATTACAAAAGAGCCAGAAAACAGTTACTTGCCGATGTTCAGGATGCTGATGTTCTTCAGATTACTCCTTCAGTGATAGCACGCTCGGTCACCCTTCTGGAGACAAATGTACTGCGAGGTATGGATTCACTGCATGTAGCCTGCGCTCTTGAATGGAAAGCAGATTTGTTTGTTACCTCTGACAGAAGACAATTCAACGCCGCAGCAAATTCAGGGCTTCCCTGCAAGTATATCGATTCATGACCGGAAATCTCTAAAAACTCTTGGCTCTCTTTTCGATCAGATGACCTCCCTGTAAACATCGTGAAAATCCTGCTGTTGACACAGTTAGGAGTGTTAACAAGATTGAAAGGGTTGA
>JAOZRM010000202.1:3211-5256 GCA_029940175.1 Candidatus Sabulitectum sp.
AACACTTTTATGCAGAACAGGTACTCAGCAACGAAAGGATAAAGTATGAGAAAGTATGGAGCAGAGTTTTTCGGTACATTCTGGCTGGTGCTGGGAGGATGCGGAGCAGCAGTGCTTGCAGCAGGAGTTCCGGTTGTAGGTATCGGATATCTTGGTGTTTCTCTGGCATTTGGATTAACCGTGCTTACAATGGCCTTTGCAATTGGTCACATTTCCGGTTGCCATCTTAACCCGGCAGTGTCCTTCGGTCTCTGGGCAGGCGGTCGTTTTCCCGCAAAAGAATTACTGCCTTACATATTATCTCAGGTTCTCGGTGCTATTGCTGCCGGAGCACTTCTTTTTGTTATTGCCAGCGGACAGCCAGGCTTTGACATATCAAACGGCTTCGCATTAAATGGATTCGGTGCTGAAGGTTCACCTGGAGGATATTCCATGATGGCCGCTCTGATAACTGAGATTGTCATGACCATGATGTTCATCCTGATCATTCTTGGGGCAACCGACAAACGAGCACCCAAAGGTCTGGCACCTGTTGCCATCGGTCTTGGCCTTACACTGATCCATCTGATCAGTATACCGGTTACCAACACGTCCGTTAATCCTGCGCGCAGTTCTGGTGTTGCTGTCATAGCAGGCGGCCTGGCCCTCAAGCAACTCTGGCTTTTCTGGCTGGCACCAATCGCTGGTGGCTTACTTGGAGCATTTGTTTACCGGTTCATCGGTAAAGAAAAAGAGTAAACTGCTGGAACTGTAATTTCTTGTTCAGGGGCGGTCAGTTGACCGCCCCTCTCGAACAAATTACCGTAAGATTACAAAAGACTGACTGCGAATACCTTCAGGCGTGGAAAGATTCATGAAGTAAAGACCATTGGACAAGGGTCTGCCTTCAGTTCCAGTACCATCCCATGTTAAGGAGTGGAGCCCTGCTTCCAGATCACCGGACTGGATGGTTGAGATCCTTCTTCCGGAAATGTCATAAACCTCAAGACTGGTGTTGCCCGTAAGTGATGTACTGAAATTTATGGAAGCTGTGGATGTTACAGGGTTGGGAGTAACATGGTTGAGGAAGAATGCAGGAACAGCAGCAATTTCATCCCCATCGGCTACACCTGTTGAATTCACATATGAGAAAGCCGGTAAACGATTGTGAGCCGTTGAAGTAATCACAACAGAATTTGCACCGGGCAGGCCGGGAATTGTAAGAACTACCACACCGGAGGCATCGGTATACCCACCGTCAAGAAGCTCTTCTGTGTCAGAATAGTACGCACCAACAAGGGCACCATCAACCGGAGCATCTGTTGCATCAGTCACAGTTACCTGGAACGAACCGGGAGTCATGGTGGAAGAATGAGTATTGGTTAAAACAGTCACAGGTGAAGTGTCTGTGTATATGTCTGTTTCAGGGCAACCGAAAACATGAGCCATATTCACCATATCTACACCGCTGGAACCGAATGATGAGTAGCAAGCCGCCTTGCCGAAAGTATGCGCAGCTCCAAGATGGTGGATATCTTCGGTGAAATAACCCCGGAAAGTATGAATTTGAAGGGTATCTCCAGGGCCTATCGGTGTATAAGTAGAGGAACCCATGACATTAATTGCACCTTTAGGATCTCCAATGGTTCCCTCAGAAAGGAAAGCCTCGGTAAAACAGTACGGTCCGTCAAACTCACCGTTCTGGCACCCCACGGTAAAGACCCAAGGCATTTTTCTTCCATTTGTAAGACCTGCTATTGCACTGATATTGAAACCTGAAGTAACCAGTCCGGTAATCGTGCCATGACCTATGTAGTTAATAACACTGACTCCATCGTTGATTTCAGTTGTTACTGCAGCAAGGGTTGGATCCTCTCCTCCCAGGGCATCACAGTAGAAAGTTGACTGCAGAGCATTGGCCATGAAGAGCTGATGAAGCATGAGTGATTCGTAAGCAGCATTCATGGGGCTGGTGCACGCCATACTGAAAGCACTATTGAACCAGCTCTCACCGGTTGGCTGGTATGGATTCATCTCTGAGTTCATGATCTTCCATGAGACATAGG
>JAOZRM010000376.1 GCA_029940175.1 Candidatus Sabulitectum sp.
ACATTTGAGAAGCACTTGGAACAGAGAAGGTTCCTATTGGGGTTAGAGTCACATCATTGCTCTGCACAGCAAGGTGTCCGCTGCTTGATCCACCCATATGGCCATCACTATTACCCCAGGCAAAAGATACAGCCGCAAGCATAATCAGCAGTACCAGATACTTAATCATTCTCTATTTCCTTTCATTCTGCCGAATCCGCGAAAACACAAAAGCTCACAGATGAGACGTGTTTAATAGAATTTTCGGGTAGGCACGTATTATTAGACCGGTCGTCTACTATGTCAATCCAGGCAGAACAGGAGCGTGGATCACCTGCTTTACCTTCTGAAAATGAATGAGATATTTAGATTATTACCGGGGAGTGCTCCGGGAACCAGAAACTCAGGGATCTGGTATTCCAGTAACTGGTTACAGGAAGTCTACTCTGTTCTTCCCATTTCGCTTGCCTCGGTAAAGAGCATCATCAGATAGCTGAATAGCGTCATAAACCGGAACACTTCCTCCTTCTGATACTCCGAAAGTCATGGTCAGATCTATTGCAATACCATTCCACTGAAAGGGAGAGTGCTCTATGATTCTTCTAATTTTGCTCGCCACCTTAACAGCATGGGGAAGGGATGTTTCCGGAAGCAATAGAAGAAACTCCTCTCCTCCCCATCTGGAGGTAATGTCCTGAGTTCGAAGAGATTCTTTCATCCTTTTTGAGACTTCCACCAGTACAGCATCACCGCAGGCATGGCCATAATGGTCGTTAACCTGCTTGAAGTCATCTATATCGCCCATGATAAGGCCGAATCCTCTGCCTGTTCTTGATGATCGAGTCTGCTCGCCCTCAAGACTTTCAAGCATAGCTCTTCTGTTTGCAAGCCCTGTCAGAGTATCAATCTGAGACAGTTTTTCAACCCTTGAGTAGGCATCTGCAAGTTCCTTGTTAACTCTGGTTCTAAAGCGTACATTGCGGTAGACCTGAATCAGAGAAATTCCTGCCAGAGCCAGTCCCACCACAGAACCCGCTATCATTCTTCGTTGTATCATTCTTTCTCTTCTCAGTAACTCGATCTTGTGTTCTTTTGCTTCAGTTTCATATCGAATTCTGAGTATATCCAGTTCACGAGTGCGCTTTTCTGAGAGAAGATCACCTCGAAGCTCCTCATATACCAGCATGGTTTCCATGGCCTTTTGAAACTCTGACATTCCCTTGTAAATCAGAGCTCTTTGCTTGAGGATGTAAGTGTACCCTCTGTTGTCATCCAGCTGCTTTGCAAGCTTTTCGGCCTTTTCGGACAGTTCAAGAGCATTGCTGTAGTTTTCCTGGAGCCTTCCAAGTTCAACCAGCTTTACTGCAGCAGCAAGTATTCCCCTCTTCCTGCCATTTTGCTCTGCCACATTCATCGATTGAGTGAAAAAGCTTTCTGCAGAGCCAAGATCATTCCTTGCCAGGAATACAGCGCCAAG
>JAOZRM010000203.1:0-3754 GCA_029940175.1 Candidatus Sabulitectum sp.
ACTACAGATGGGGAAGTGCTCTTGCAGCTCCGGTGTTTGAGCGAGTGGTTTCTCAGATTCTCTCAACATCACCTGAAATCGCCCTTGGGGAGCCACAACCACTGGTGGATATGCTGGCAGCAGGAGGTGAACTGTGAAGTTGAAGGATCTGCTTCTGAAAACAGGGATTATTCCTCCATCTGAACTGGCGAACAGAGAAATAACAGGGATTGCTTATGATTCAAGAGAAATATCCAGCGGTTTTCTGTTTGTGGCAATCAAAGGTTTTTCCACGGATGGGCACAATTTCATAAATAAAGCTCTTGCTTCCGGCGCAGTGGCGGTTGTTACAGAAAGAGAAGTATCTGAACAGGGAATAGGAATTGAGGATTCCTCATTGATCCTCATCAATCCAGCTGGCAATAACAGAGATCTTTTAGCCAGAGTATCTGCTGCGTACTACGAGTATCCATGGGAGCAGATGAAAACCGTAGGTATTACAGGTACTAACGGGAAAACCAGCACTGCTCATATTCTCAGATGGATTCTGGAAAATGAGGGAATTCATACTGGAGTAATGGGAACAGTCGGTCATGTGGCTGGTGGACAAGCTATTGAAGCTTCAGTTACAACTCCTGACTCTCTCGAGGTAGCAGAATACATGAAGAAAATGATCAGCTCCGGAGATCAGGCCTGTGTTATGGAGGTATCGAGTCATGCATTGGCTCTCAGCAGAGTTAACAATGTCAGATTTGATGTAACGCTCTTCACAAATATTTCTCAGGATCATCTGGATTTTCATTCATCCATGGAAGATTACCTTGATACTAAGAAAAAACTCTTCGGACTCACAAAGTTAAACGGAGCAAAAATAGTAGGCACCTACGCCCCTGGCTGGCCGAAGATTGAAGGTGCCATCACCTTTGGGGAAAGAGCCTGTGATACATACAGGGTCAAAGATATCTCAGTTGGGTTGTCAGGTTCCATTTTCACCCTGTGCTGGCTAGACAGAGAAACCACTGTCAGCGTTAAAGCCCCTGGCAGATTCAATGTTTACAATGCGGCGGGAGCCATTGCAGTTGCAGTTGAACTGGGGATCGGCATCGAGGAGGCTGTTCGGGCAGTTAGCTCATTCCCCGGAGTTCCAGGAAGAATGGAAAGGGTGGACTGCGGTCAGAGATTTCTTGTGGCGGTGGATTATGCTCACACTCCTGATGCTCTTGAAAGAGTGTTGAAACAGGGGGCTGTTCTTGCAGAAAACAATCTAATTGCAGTATTCGGCTGCGGTGGAGACAGAGACAGCCGCAAGCGCCCTGTAATGGGAAAAATTGCTTCAGAAAACGCTGACCTTGTTTTTGTTACAAGTGACAACCCAAGAACTGAGAGCCCTGAAAAGATAATACAGGATATTCTCGTAGGAATTCCGAAAACAACCAGTCCGGTGGTGGAGCAGGACAGAGCAAAAGCAATCAGCATGGCAATCAAAGCAGCCCGTGATGGTGATGTAGTGATAATTGCCGGTAAGGGGCACGAGGATTACCAGATACTGGGTAAGGAAAAGATTCACTTTGATGACAGGGAGCGGGCTGTAGATGCGCTTGCGGACAGGGGGTACAAATGCGTTCATTAATCTCTTTATCTGCACGACTTGGATGCCCGACCCCGCCTGAGTATACCTTTGACAAAGCCATAATTGATTCTCGTGAAGCATGTCCTTCTTCACTTTTCTTTGCATTACAGGGGCAGAATACTGATGGACATCGCTTCGTGGCGGATGTGCTGGGAGCGGGAGGTGCTGCAGTTGTTTCCAGAGATGGATTTACCGGCGCGATCCTTGAGGTGGACAGCGTTGAGGACGCTCTTATGGAGGCAGGAGCCTGGGCAAGAGATTGCATCAAAAATCCTGTTGTGGGAATTACCGGTTCCAGTGGAAAAACAACAACAAGAATCATGCTGGCTGCTGCCCTTTCAACACGATTCAATACCTGGCAGACAAAGGGAAATCTGAATAACCATCTTGGGCTTCCGCTTACCCTTCTCAATACACCCCCGGGAATTGAAATTCTGGTTCTGGAAATGGGAATGAATCATCCAGGTGAACTTCTTCACCTCGGGTGGGCCGCCAGGCCAACCCTCTCGCTGATAACCAACATTGGTACAGCCCATATCGAGAACTTCGGCAGCAGGGAGAATATTGCCCACGCAAAAGCTGAGATGCTTCATTGTACGGAAAAAAATGGTATTGCCGTTATTCCCTTTGGCGAAGACATTCTTCTCAGAGAGTGTGAGTCAAGGGAACTGGAGATCATTACTCATGGTGCAGGAGGTGATTGCTATCTTGAAGATGGCAGAGCAATGCCCTGGGGTATAGATCTGGCTCTGGAATACAGTGGTGAACACAATATGAGGAATGCTGTAGCTGCTATTGCCGCTGCTCAGCGACTTGGGGTTGATCCGGTAGATTCTGCGGAAGCTATCTCAAAACTTGTCCCCGGGCAGGGCAGAGGAAGCGTATTCTCCACTGAAAATTACACGATCATTGATGAAAGTTACAATGCTAATCCTGAATCAACAGCTGCCTGTCTTATTTCCTTAGTTCAGTCACATCCGAAACCACTGGTTGTCGTTCTGGGAGATATGCTTGAGCTGGGTGAAAGTTCCATTACCAGTCACAGGAATGTTCTCAAAAAAGTGGAGGAACTCGATGTTGACCTGGTTATCCTGGTGGGACATTTGTTCAAAGAAGCTTCGGAATCCTTTCCACAGTTGAAAGTATCGCTTGCGGAGGATTGGAAGGAGGCCCTTGTCATATTGAAAGAGTCTGCAGAACAAGGGTCTACAATTCTTGTTAAAGGCAGCAATTCAATGAACCTGGGAAAACTCGTGCAAGAATTGAAAAAGGAAGGTATCTGATGCTCTATTGGTTGCTGTATCCGCTTAAAGAAGTTTCTGCATTTTTTAACCTGTTCGGGTACATCACATTTAGGGCAGCAGGCGCTACTCTCACCGCCATGATTATTAGTTTCTTGTTCGGCGGCAAGATTATACGATTCCTTCGTACGCATCAGATCGGTCAGGAAGTTAGAACCGACGGCCCTTCCAGTCACCTGGTCAAGCAGGGAACTCCTACAATGGGAGGGTTAATCATTCTTCTTTCTGTTCTGGTCCCGGTTCTTCTCTGGGGACGTCTTAACAGTACGGCACTCCTTGTTGTTCTGGTGTCAACAGTATGGATGGGATTGATAGGTCTTCTTGATGACTACCTTAAGGTTGTCAGGCATTCTCCCAAAGGACTTGTGGGCAGATACAAATTGGCAGGACAGATCGCCCTTGGAATCATTGTGGGTATCTGGTTGCTGTTAACGCCTCCACAGCCCGCAACCGCCAGTTCGGATCTAAGCTTCACCCCTTCGGTAAGAACTGTAAACCTGGTGGATGAAGGTCAGGAGATAACTATCAGATCAACAGAAACCACCGTACCATTCTTTAAAAGTATAAGACTGAATCTTGGAATATTTTACATTCTGCTGGTGATACTGGTGCTGGCCGGTACATCAAATGCTGTGAATCTTACTGACGGACTGGACGGTCTTGCAACTGGTGTAAGCATGATCTCCATTCTTACTTTCGGTGCTCTGGCTTACTTTCTGGGACATGCGGATTTTGCAGATTATCTTCAATTTTCTCATCTGCCTGGTGTTGGCGAGGTCTTTGTATTTGCCGGTGCTGCTGTTGGCGCCTGCCTTGGATTTCTGTGGTACAATTCAAATCCCGA
>JAOZRM010000203.1:3764-5220 GCA_029940175.1 Candidatus Sabulitectum sp.
GGGTGACACAGGTTCTCTTGCTCTGGGAGGAGCAATCGGATCCATGGCAGTTGTAACCAGAAATGAGTTGTTGCTTGTTCTTGTTGGAGGAGTTTTTGTGGCAGAAGCCCTTAGCGTCATGATTCAGGTGGGATTCTACAAGAAAACTGGTAAGCGTGTGTTTAAAATGGCACCTATTCACCATCATTTCGAGCTCCTGGGCTGGCCTGAAAGCAAGGTAGTTGTCCGCTTCTGGATAATTGCCGTGATTCTTGCTTTGCTTGCTCTGAGCACCTTCAAGATAAGGTAGGTGAAAAGAACTGATGTATCCACGGAAAAATGGAAGAATGACAGCAGGAGTGGTGGGAATGGGGCGCAGTGGAACTGCGGCATCCAGGCTGCTCACTACTATGGGCTATTCCGTGGTGGGTTTCGACAGTTCAATGGATGCAACCGGTAATGCATTTACCGCAAGGACTGTTTTTGGAAAATTCTCAGATGAAGACTTGAAGGATCTGTCTTTCCTTGTCCTTAGTCCCGGAGTTCCTCCCTCTGCTTTAATTTCCATCAGGGCATCCGAGCTGGGTGTTTCTGTAATTGGTGAAGTTGAACTTGCCTGTTTAAATTGCTCTGCAGACATACTTGCAGTTACCGGCTCCAATGGAAAGACCACAACTGTTGAATGGCTCAGCCATGTTATCAGATGTTCAGATACAGGTGCGGAAGCCATCACTGCAGGGAACATGGGTTATGCCTTCTGTGATGCGATACTGGAGAATCCCCAGTGTCCGGTTTTCGTGGTGGAACTCAGTAGTTATCAGCTGGAGACCACGCAAAGCCTCAAAGCATCTTCTGCAATTATTCTTAATCTTACACCTGATCATCTGGCCAGGCATGGAACAATGAAAAAATATGGCGCAGCAAAAGCCAGAATCTTTCAGAATCAGGACGGTAATGATTCTGCTATTCTGAACTTTGATGATCCCCTCCAGGAAAAGTACAGAAACTCTTCAGGTGGAAGACAGATGTACTTCTCCCTGGTCCGGGAAGTTCCTCTCGGAGCCTGGATCGCAGACACAGGAATGCTGTGCTACAAAGATGAATCATCCAGGTCTGAAGTGATACATTTCAGCGAGCTTGCCCTTCCGGGAAGGCACAACATTGCAAATGCTCTTGCTGTTATCTGCCTGGCGGCATCATATGGAATTCCAACGGAAAAACTGGTTATGGGACTGAAAGATTTCTCAGGCGTACCTCACAGGATAGAACCACTGGGTATGGCAGCAGGCTTAAGCTGGTTCAATGACTCAAAATCTACAAATGTTGATTCCCTTAAGGTGGCACTTGAGAGCTTCAGTAAAAAAACAATTCTTCTTGCCGGTGGCAGTAAGAAGGACAGTGATTACTCTGTACTGAAGGATTTGATCCGAAATAAGGTCAAAACTCTGATCCTCTTTGGATCCGGTGCTGAAACACT
>JAOZRM010000204.1:0-1881 GCA_029940175.1 Candidatus Sabulitectum sp.
GTGAGATTTTCTGCTACTCTTTTTCCAATACCCAGTCTGAATCCGACTCCGTCATTTTCCCCGCCTGCGCGAAGGGTATCAACACCAAACCACTCTGTTTCCATCCCGTCCACAGTGCGATCCATACTCCCTATTCCCACACCTCCCTCCAGAAAGACAAGCCAGTCGTTCTCAGGCAGGTCATACGGAGAGTCACCTGAGGCTCTGAGGAAAAAAATCAGGACTGAATAGAAAATCAAACCAGTTCGTTTCATGCTCTGTCCCCTGGAGAAGGAAAAGCTTGCAGAGATGCATTTGGTAATGCAAGCTCAGGTTAAGTATCTGCATCTATGATGTTGCTCATTTTATCCTGTGTCAACAGCATCAAAGCGGTGCTTGTCGTATAGTCATAAGCAAAACAACTCGACATTGGAAGTCATTCAGCAAGTTGGCAACTTTGGAGTGGACAGGCGATCAAGCGGTATGTTTTCTAAGTGCATACATACCACACGTTTTGTTTGTGGTATAACTGTATTTGCCACCTTTTCCACCAGTGAAACCAGGTTTTCAAAGGTCTTTCATCAGGTGGTGTATATTTACACTCGGGATGGTTCTGAATGGAGCTGGCAGGTTCACTCCCAAGCTCTTTTTTTCGGTGAATTAGAACTCTAACGGAGGATACAATGCTCTTTCTTTTACTAGCGCTGGCGGGAACACCGGTTGTTGTTTCAGGTGGCTCCCCAATTGATTATATGCCTTCACCGTTGCAGAACACTGATGGTTCCTTATTGGTTGCCTTCGAAAGAATGACTCCTCCAGGTCAGGGCTTTATTGGTGATATACTCATTACTTTAAGTACTGATACAGGCTCAACCTGGTCCACTCCGACAATTGTGGTTGAAGGTTCAGCAAATCAGAGACATCCTGCACTGGTACATGTTCCCTCAGGTGGTTACAGAATAGTTTACCTTTCTGATGAATCCGGAGGATATGGAATATTTTCCGCTTTTTCCGCTGATGGCGCAACATGGACCGAAGAGGGGCAGCTTAACCTTGGATGGACAGCAGGTAGCTTCGGTAACCCTACTGTATCATCCGAAGGGGATACTGCACTTGTTATTTCCTATGACAAGTTCTTCGGGCTGGGGGGATTCGTGTCACGATCTAAAGATGGCGGAACCTCATGGGATACGGAAATGCGCCGCATCAACACCAGGGGCAGGCTGAATAGAATTCTCAGGCATCCCGACGGCACTTATCTGTGCGCATGGCAGGAAACCGGCGGTGGATCGGTGGTCAACATATTCGCTTCATACAGCTCTGATCTTGAAACCTGGGCGCCTTCCGAATCTCTTACAACCAATGACAATGGACATGATGCAATGCCATTCGTTGACGAGAACCAGATCCCCTGGATCTATTACTCAAAATACGAGGGTTCAGTATACAGGATCATGCGCCGTGAAGTACCTTCATGGGGAAGCTACGGTGATGAAATACTCGTGCACGGGGATGGCCATCACGCTACACAGCCCCATCCTCTTCTGCTGGCAGATGGCAGAACAGCCCTTTTCTGGGGAAGCTGGTGGAACAACTACAACGAATCCGATGTTATGGTGGAGATCCTTGATTTTACCGGTATCGAGGAGAATGAAGAAGTCGGAAACCCCATATCAGTCAGCCTTTATCCCTCGCCTTTCACAAGAGCGCTTTCCGTGGATATCAGCTTATCAGAAACCGCTATTGGCTCCATTGCGGTCTACGACCTTTCTGGAAGGCAGGTGGAATCAATTGGTTCAGACATTCCCATTGGTGGAATTCATCTCTGGGAACCTGGGGAGCTTCTTCCTGCGGGAAGTTACATTATTCAGGTAAAAACAGGGGAATACTCTGCTTCCGAAA
>JAOZRM010000204.1:1981-3937 GCA_029940175.1 Candidatus Sabulitectum sp.
CCTGCGGGAAGTTACATTATTCAGGTAAAAACAGGGGAATACTCTGCTTCCGAAAGGTGCATTTACCTGCACTAGGAACATCACTGAGTTCTGCATTTCCGGATGCAGGTACTGCTGTACAGGGAGTAGAGAAAATGATATAGTGTGCATACGCTAACTAATACAGGAATAATCGGGAGGGTTTTTGAAGAATTTAATCTTCTGTTCTGACGGGACAAGCAACACTCAGAAAGACAGAACTAATGTTTTTCAGCTGTTTGAGATGCTTGAAGAAAGTCCCCGTCAGTTGAAAGCATATGACAGGGGAGTGGGCACTAAATTCGGAAACATCATTCGCGGCTGTGCTTTCGGAGTGGGGTTGCACTTTAACATTCTTGACGGTTTCAAATTCATCTCCAGTAAATATGAGCAGGGTGACAGGATCTATCTCTTTGGTTTCAGCAGAGGAGCTTACACCGTTCGAAGCCTTGCAAGTATGATTGCCCTGTGCGGTCTGGCACCGAAGGATGCATCAGGTAAAACCATTAAACGGTTCTGGAAAGCCTATACTTCCAACAGAAATGCTGAAAAGTTTGCCAGGCGTATTGCAGAGCTTGAACGATGTTGCCCACCGATTAAGGCGGATGTTGAAGCTGTCTGTGTTTGGGATACTGTGGGTTCCATCGGGAGTCAAACCCGCACAAAGAACATCCGGAAGAAACTTGCCCACAGATATCACCGGATGACAGTGTACCCTGAAGTTCACCGGATATATCATGCGGTGTCTATAGATGAGCGCAGAACTCAATTCTACCCTCATCTGCTGTTTGCTCAGACAGAGAGCCGCAGCACCCAGGTTGAGGAGGTATGGTTCGCCGGAGTGCATTCAGATATAGGGGGCAACTACAGCCGGGATGATTCATCTCTGGGTGACATCACCCTGAAATGGATGATATCCCGAATTAAGAATGAACTTGTATTCAACAGCAATTCTCTTGCCGGGCTTAAACCCGATTCTCTGGGGAGAATGCACAATGCCGAGGGCAGTTTTCTGTTCAGCTTATTCGGAAAGAAGAACAGGCCGATTCGAAGGGGGAGTGTACTTCACCGGTCGGTGCTTGAGAGAATCGCAAAACCACCCCATGAATACCAGCAGCACAGGGAGCCTTCAGGAAACTACTCACCTTTTGCACTAACTTTTTGCAATTTTGCAAATCCTCCGGATTTCGGGATCACTGATAACTACAAAATCGCGCCGTAGGATGATTCCTGGCGGTGAACCAAGCGCGAAGGCCAGCGGAGCTCTGTCAGGATATCTGCCAGCTCTGTTGGAATTCCATGTAATGAACCATGCTGCAATGGACTTGCGAAAATATCACAACAACAACAGTACAATGTTAGCAATTTAAGATGGTTGTTCTAGCAACCGCATTTCAGGAACACTACAATTACCACAACAAAGATCAGAAATGCAATGAATTTAACCATGCCGCTGATTGAGCCAAGGCATCCAGTTCCAGAGCGCTGAGTGGTTCCCTGATTGTAATCATCACCGCTGTCAACAGCATAGTTGTTATCAGTAGCAGCCTGATCACGATCACGGTACTTTGTGCCCGGGTCGTGTGGTGGTTTTTCAAAACGGGTTTTCTGTCCACCGTCTCTGGGAGTTTTGCTGGCAGTAGACGAGGATGGCTTATCTTTTTTTCTTGAGAAGAAAGATGTTCCACTCCTGGGTTTTCTCCTCTGTCCTGAAGACTTGCTGCTCTTTGAGGAGCGTGCAGGTTTGCTTGATGAACCTCTGGATCTGCTGGAAGAACCTGATGGCTTACTTTTCTTCAAATCTTACCTCCATTGTTTACATGAAACTTAAACATATTCTAAATTGAAATATTTGCAAGGTGGTGAAATTAGAGAGTTTTACTTTTTCCCTGAGCGCTCTCTGTTCAGAGTGATCTTAAGATTGAAAAAGCGTACTTT
>JAOZRM010000204.1:3947-5214 GCA_029940175.1 Candidatus Sabulitectum sp.
TTCCATAGCCTGAGCTTTCCAAGCACTACATTCAGAGGGACTGCATTGGGTTCCTTCACACGAGAGAGTGGAATCAGCGCAGTGAATCTTGCAAAGGCTGTCACCAGAAAAAGTACCTGCATGGGGTGAAGGGACAAGCCTGCAATTCGCATGGGAGGAGGCATGAATATTCCGGAGGCCAGCATTGTAATTATCAGACCGGCACCACAGCATGCACCGAAAAGACCAGAGTATATCTGAGCCTTCTTTTCCGGAGCCACAGCCAGCACCAGATTAGCAGTTACCACTCCTACACAGCCCCACATGCTGCCGGCAATCAGTGACTCTATGAATATTATCCATATCGAGTCATGAGTAACAAACAGCCAGACAAACGGCACTACTGTTCCTATACCTATTGCCAGTTTCATTGCTGAGATGTTTCCATACCGGTCGATAAATCTGCCCCAGTATTTCAGTGTAAGTATAGATCCCAATGTGCTTGTCATTCCGTAAAGCAACATCTCTGTTACGCCCATCTTGAGAACCTCGATCATGAAAGGCTGCCAGAAGGGGGCACCTATTCCAACCGCAAGCATCCACCATGCGCCGAACACGCAGAGTTTTCTGAAATTCTTGTCTCTGAATGGTTCTTTGAATAATGCCAGAGCTGGAATGTCATCTGTATTCGTAGGCTTTTCCGGTTGTTTTAGAAGTATTTTCAAACCAATCAGCCCTATGATGCCTGCAACAAGGAACAGACCGGCCATGATTAGTTTCAGTGCTGCGGGATCGTGATTGAAATTGTCCACCAGCAGACCAAGAAGAAATGCCGTTGACAGGCCGAAGGATAGCAGAACTGCATTTCTTTTGGCAAAGAATCTTCCCCGTATTCGCAGGGGAACCATTCTTGCCATCCATCCTGCCCAGATGTTAGCTGACACAGACAAAAGAGCTGTGGAAGCGGCGAACACAGCCAGCACCGCTGTAAGAGATATTCGATCTGACAGGAACAGAGGAAAGACTCCAAGAAGGGGAGTGAGAGCCCTTCCTGCAACAGCCCATTTGACAGTAGCATGCTTATGCAACGTCAGTTTCCGGGTTACCAGAGCTCCAAGAGGCATCAGCACCAGGAATATCTGCCCTGTTGCAGCAAGGATGCCGAACTGTATCGATGAAGCTCCAAGCATAACCAGCAACTTCGTAAGGAATACAGAACCCGGACCTGCTATACTGCTGTAAACTTGTGAGTAGATTCCTTCAGTTATTGAAATTCTGAAGGTTTCTC
>JAOZRM010000205.1 GCA_029940175.1 Candidatus Sabulitectum sp.
ACGCATGACGCCACACACGGTTTCCAACCGTGCTCCTTCGACCAACTCGGACACCTCTCCACGCAGAACCGGGTTCAATTTATAGGAATTTACCCTCGAATTGTCAACATGGTTTTCGCTTGGAGGAATACCGGAAATTTCCTGCTCCCCTTCTATAAGAAGTGTTTCTTTGTTCAAGAATTCACTATTGCTTATTTCATGAAACGGCATTATTGTAGATTTGTGGTTTTGCAGGGAAACTTTCAGGAAGAGGTTATAATGAAGAACGTTTTAGTGTTTGTGTTACTTGTACTTATGACTACTGTATCAATGGCGGCTCAAAGAGTTGTACTTTTCGAGGATTTCACCAACAGCGGCTGTGGACCATGCTGGAATGTTGAAACGCAGATAAACGCGTTCATCAGCGCAAATATTGGTTCCGGGAATCTGTGTGTTGTCAGACCTCATGTGAACTGGCCCGCTGGCAATGACCCCATTTACCTTGCCAATCCGGTGGAGCAGAATGTTCGTAAAGCTCAGTACGGCGTAAGTAGTGTTCCATACTTCAAAATGGACGGAATCCTCAATGTGAGTGCAAGCAACCTGCAGGGTCCTTTCAATACCCGCGTTGCTATTCCAGCTATTATCGCTATTGATGTTGCAAGAAACGGTGATGCCGTTTCCGGAACACTCAGTTTCAGAATTATTGCCGAAGAAGATCCGGGATGGACTGTTCCAATGATGCTCTGGCCAATTCTTGTGGAAGACAACATTCCAGGTGTTGGTTACTGGGCAGGCTCTGTGTTTGAACAGGCTTTCCGTAAGAACGTGTTTGGCTACTATGGTGAAGAACTGGTTTTCGAAGGACCTTATCCTGACACCATCTTCGCAGAGGCACCGTATGACATTCTGCCAGCCTGGGATGTTGACGAACTCCATCTAGCCACATTCGTCCAGTGCTCTTATCAATCAAACGAGCATGAAGTAGAAAACTGTAACTGGGCCAACTTTCTTGACATAGAAACTGGAATCAGCGATGCTGACTGGGGCGAATCTACTGAACTTTTCGTTTCTGTTCAGCCGAATCCATCCAGCGGAGTTTTCAGCGTAAATGCAGTAATTCCAAGCACTGCCACCGGTACAGTTGAAGTCTTCAATATCTCCGGTAGAAAGATTGCATCCGGTTCTGTTGAAGAACTGCAGAGTGTCAGTGTTGATGAAGCAGGAATTTATCTTGTCAGACTTTCAACATCAGATGGCATGAGTGTAACAGAATCTGTAGCAGTAATCCGGTAATCGTAGTCGACACTGGTTTTGCGGGGGCGGTTAACTGCCCCCGCTTTTTTTATATAAGGCTGTCTCTGAATCTGTGGAGAAATCTTGATACAGGAAGCCCCATCACGTTGAAATAGCAGCCTTCAACCTTCTCGACCAGAACACAGCCCTGCCCCTGTATACCATAGGCACCAGCCTTATCCATTGGCTCTCCAGAAACAATGTATGCTTTGATCTCAGAGTCTTGGAGAGTTCTGAATTTGACCCTTGTTGCCTCTGCAAAAGAAAAGGAAACACCACGATTAGGCCACATAAGAGCTACTCCGCCAAAAACAGTGTGCCATCTTCCGGAAAGGGATAGAAGCATCTGGAATGCCTGCTCTGTGTCTTTTGGTTTCCCGAGAAGAACTCCATCTCTAAACACCATGGTGTCCGCACCAAGTACCGGATGATCCGGAAACTTGTGTGCAACATCGGCGGCCTTGGCCTGTGCCCAGTGTATCACAATATCCTCCGGAATCCCCTCCATGGTTTTTTCCTCGACCGACGAGGGATGTACCAGATGAGGAACTCCGGCAAAGTCTAATATTTCTGTTCTTCTGGGAGATTTGCTGGCCAGTACCAGTTCAGTGTCAACAGGGTACCAGTAATTCATTATCACTCTCCTGCCGGTGTAAGCCTCCGGAACGCCAGCTTAAACTTAGATTGTCTCCAATGGTGAATCCACCAGAATGGTCACAGGACCATCATTGGTAAGCTCAACATACATATGAGCTCCAAAAATACCCTGGGCAATCTTGAAACCCCTATCCCTGATCTTCTGAATGAAAAGTCTGTACAAAATGTTTGCTGTGGCTGAATCAGCAGCCTTAATGAAGCTTGGACGCTTACCCTTCCGGGTATCGGCATGAAGGGTGAACTGGCTCACCACCATTATCTCGCCGGACGTATCCTTAACAGACCTGTTCATCACTCCGTTGTCATCTGGAAAAATTCGGAGACCTGTAAGCTTCTCAACCATCCACTCCAGTTCCCCTGGAGTATCATCTCCTCTGAAGCCAGCCATAACAAGAAGTCCGTTTCCTATTTCCCCTGTAACCGCTCCATCAACTGAAACTTTTGCTTTAGAAACCCTCTGAACCAGGGCTTTCATCAGATATCTTCCTTGAGAGATGACGGGATACCGGGAAAAATTGCCACAACAGCGCCAGCAATCGAACCAAGACCAAGGGCTATACCAAACCCCTGACAAATCCTGCCGTAACGGAGGAACAGCAGGTTGCCCCTGCGAATGGCCATTAGTCTTGCAACACAACCAAATGTAAGAAGCATCACCCCTGCCCATCTCAGAAACATCAGTCCGGAGAAATTTGTGATCTCCAGCAGGAAAGTATCCAGAGCACTAACAAGAAGAACAGCATACAGTGTTATTCTTGATGAATCGGTGTCTCTGCTTCCTTCAAGAACAGACCAGAGCATGTAAATACCAACTGTAGCAAGTGTAGCCTGAAAATCAGGGTCATCCATTGGAAGAAGCGAAAGGTCGATAAGACCGAAATAAGCAAGCCCGGCTATCACGACCAGTGGCAGTAAAATTCTTATAAATCTGTTGTTCATGTCAGTCCTTTTCCATTCCTCTGATCAGAGCAAGATTAAGAAGTTCAACTGAATCGCCTATTCTGAGCAAACCTATGTACTGGCCTGATGCAGCCCGTTGGCCATCTTCATTAAATCCATCCCAGTAGAAAGCCTCTCCTGATAACGGTGCTCTGTAGCAACCCGGGGAGACCGATGTTCTTTCCCGGTGAAAAACTCTCTCATTTGCCAGGGAAAAGATAGAGAGAGAAACATCCGAGATTGAATTCACAACATCAAATCCAATGTAAAAATCACTGGCTGATGGATTGGGGTAAACAGAAGGAGATTCGGAAGAATTTATAGGATTCACATAGATAACTATCTCTACTCCGCTCTCATCAAGAACTCCCTGGCATGGGATCGGCTCTCCCCAGCCGGTGGACGTGGCGGAAAAATTACCGAAACTGCCGGGCTCAATTGCGAAAAAGCCCTGGTCATTGGTGGCGATCTGTATGGGTGAACTGGATTCCATGGTAATAGAAACAGTACACTGGGGAAGCGGGTCGCCTGTATCGCTTCTGCGAACCTGACCAATAATCGACCTGTGCATAACTGCCTTGAGGGCATCAATAATACCGTAACCGTATGTGTTATCAGGATTCTGATAGCGATCTGAAGTAAGTCAGAGAGCGTCATAGACTCTCATCATTCCCCACTCCGGGTGTGCTGACGCAATGCATGCAGCGGCAGAGGCCACAAGAGGAGCTGCGAAACTGGTTCCGCCACCGGTGGAATACCCGGTTCCGCCAAACGAGGCAAGGACCGTGTTCATTCCCCTGGCACAACCATCGGGCTTTATTCTACCGTCTGCTGTAGGTCCGCGGCTGGAGAAGTTGGCAATCAGTCCGGAGCCATCAACCGCACCCACTGCAAAGACAGAATCACCATCTGCAGGAGCCACAAGAGTGGTTTCTCCGGGGCCGTCATTTCCAGCAGAGTTCCACACTACAAGTCCGCGGGAAGCGGCAATATCTGCAGCAATGGTTGTTACTGCTGTGTTTCCATCCATCTGAGATGGCTCGTACCAGTCGGTATAGCCAAGTGAACTGCTCACAAGATCTGCACCGCTTTCCTCAAGCCACTCCAGACCGGAAACCCAGAAATCCTCCTCCTGCTCGTACTCATCACTGATATCCTCAGTTTTTGCCAGAATGAACGATGAATTAAAGGCTCCGCCTATGTACTGGCCCGATTGATATCCGGCAATAATGGAAAGTGTTTTTGTTCCGTGGGAGGGCTGATTGGACCAATCTCCGTCCTGCCACCCGACGATGCTGTCGTTATTAACAAAATCCCAGCTACCCAGCACATCGGCAGACTGGAGGCATGGATGAACAAGTTCGAAGCCTGAATCAAGCATTCCTATAACTATTCCGGAGCCGGTCCAGCCCCGCTGGTGAAGAGCAAAAATGTTAACCTGTTCAAGCTGCGACTTGGAAAGACCATAGGAATCCGGGGCAGGGACATCTTCCCCGGGAGAAAAGGTTGAAACGCCCACTGGCCTAACTTCCTGAACAAAAGGTTTCTCAAAAAGCAGCCCTATCTGGTGCGGTGTAAGCATTATGCTGACTGCATTCAGGTAGCGTGAGGAAGTTCTTACAGGCAATGAAGCAAGCTCCTCCACCTGCACCACATATTCCGTATATGGTGAAAGATCGTAAACATCAGCTTCTATGGAACCAGAGATGAGTCTTCTGTTTACAGCTGGCCCCTCTATGATCTCTGCCGTTGCAGCTTCCAGTCTCTGTTCAACATCTGCTCCGCGGTCGCTGAAAAAGACCCAGTACAGACCCTCTTCAGGTGCAAAACTCTGAAGAAAGATCAGAAGAAAAAGTACCATTAGGTTTCAGACAGATCCTGCTGCTGCCAGATAACATAGTCTCCGTCATCGTTTGGCTTGCAGAGGAATATGGCCTGACCGGCAGCTCTGAATCCCTGTTGTACACCCTCATCATCATAAAAATAAACCTTCAGTTCAAAAGATCTTACCAGTTGAAGTGTTTCACCTGAAGGATCGCCGTACCAGACACTCTCGCTGTTTCCTTCAAGGGTCAATTCGATGATCTCTGCACTGGTGCTTGTGAACATGTTTTCAGTCATAGCCTCCTCAATATCAAGTCCCCAGGATTCATCAATGATGCCATCGCCGTCGTAATCATCCCAGTCTACCTCAAGGAGTTTGAACTCATATTCATCATGGAGACATTCCATGTATGCAGCCATGTTCTTGGTCTCATATGCCAGCTCGAAATTTGCAATCACCTTGTATGCACTGTCCACAGGAGAATAGTAGCCCGACTCTCCGGGCTCTGTA
>JAOZRM010000377.1 GCA_029940175.1 Candidatus Sabulitectum sp.
AGCCTTCTGGGGTTCGACCTTGGTGTGGCCATTACCGGTCACGAGAAATTCGGCTCAACATTGATCCTTACAGAGGGATTCGGTAAGATGACAATGGCTGAGGGAACATTCGAGCTTCTGCAAAAGCGTGAAGGCATGATCGCCAGCGTTAACGGGGCAACCCAGATCCGTGCAGGCGTTATGCGTCCGGAGATCGTGGTTCCTCTTCCTGCTGATGCCAGAAGTGAGCAGACAAGTACAAAGCAGGCTGGTGCCATGGATATTGGAAGTTCTATCCGCTGTATTCGTTCACCCTACTTCGGTATGATCGGTAAAGTGGCTGCTCTTCCCCCTGAGCTTCAGGTGGTTGACTCCGAGGCAAAGGTAAGAGTTCTCGAGGTTGAATTCGATGATGGCAAAAGGTACACAGTGCCAAGAGCCAATGTTGAGTTGATCGAGGGATAGTTTAGACAGGACATAGATAAGAGAAAAGGGGGCGCTGCTGCGTCCCCTTCATCTATGTGCGCCGGGCATGGCGCGCAGCGCCAATAACCGGCGCTGTTAACCGGCAAGCGAAAGCGAACCGGGATGTGACTTGGAGGGTGCAAGTCCCTCTGGAGGCCGTGATGACCGGAACTCCTAGCCGAACACCAAGGGCGGTATCGTGAGGTATTGTCTGAAGGAAGGTGCAGGCAAACTCTTGGCCCGAGTAACACGAACCGTATATGAGGCGGTGGCCGGTGGGTAAGCAGTATCGAGTATGCAAAGCCCAATGTCATCCGGAACCGAGCCATCGTAGATACGGCGGGTATGTGAGAGGAAAGTCACGCGTCTTACCCCGGGAGGTCTGTGAATCTGCCTTGTGCTAGCAGGATCGAGAGGTGTTGTGATGGATTCACAGAAGTCAGCCGAAGGCATAGTAGGTCGGAGTTCGACCCGACTGAAGGCCTGAACCTTTGTTGCGAGATGGTTACCAGAAATTCGGAGAGTTAGTGAGGGAGCAGAAGATGAATCAGAAGATTCATACCACATCAGAAGGTAGGCAGCGGAACTGCCAAGAATACGATGCGGTGCACCAGACACATTCGACATCGCTGGACAATAGTCATCAGAACGAGCAGTATCTTATGCAAGCAGTAGTCGAACAGAAGAACATGAGGCTGGCTTTCAAACGGGTTATAGCCAACAAGGGAGCTCCGGGCATGGATGGAATGACCGTTGACGACTTGAAGCTGTTTCTTGTTGAAAACTGGCACAGAGTTAAAGAAGACCTGCTGAACGGACGATACAAACCTCAACCAGTGCGGAAGGTAGAGATACCCAAGCCAGGCGGAAAGGGGATGCGACAGCTGGGCATCCCGACAGTGGTTGATCGTATGATTCAGCAGGCACTTCATCAGGTACTAAACCCTCTATTTGATCCCTACTTCTCCGAACACAGCTACGGATTCCGTCCCGGTCGCAGCGCAC
>JAOZRM010000206.1 GCA_029940175.1 Candidatus Sabulitectum sp.
CATCAAGGATCCTTCAGTGCGACCCGAAAACAGTTAGAAAGTATCTTACTCTCAATAAAGAGACTCTTTTTTGATCCTTTGTTGCACCATGATCGGAATTTCTTTGGTGTTTATGAACAGAACGTAATGGAGAGAAGTTTATGTACCGCTTGATTCCATCCTTTATCAGTGAGCAGTTTGACAGGAAGCAGTTAAGGGGAGATTTCCAGGCTACTGCAATGTTCATTGACATCGCGGGATTTACTTCCATGACTCAGGAGCTTATGGAGAATGGAAAAGAAGGTGCAGAGGTTCTCGCTGATGTTATCAACAGAGTCTTCACTCCTGCAATTGGCACGATTTACGAATCCAATGGGTTTGTTTCTTCTTTTGCCGGGGATGCTTTCACAGCGATTTTCCCTCTGGAATCTACTGAAGTTGTTCAAGTTTTGTCTGCAGCCGTTCGGGTTAACAAATTGCTTGAGGAATGCAGCAGCCAGCGCACAAAATTTGGTGAATTTATGCTTTCTGCCAGAATTGGAATTTCTTGCAGTTCAGTTGTTTGGGGTATCATTCCAGGCAATAAGCAGAGCACTTTCTATTTTGGTGGGCAGGCAGTCAGCATGTGTACTGGAAACAAGCAACAGGCTTCCACAGGAGAGATAGTTTTTGATGAGACTGTTTTTGAAAAGATAAACAATATCGATGAAGTGAATTACATTAAAAAGAATGGGAGTTTTTCCCTGCTGCAGAGTGCTCCTTACAAAATTTTCCGGAGTATCAGCCACGCTACTGTTCCTGCTTTTCAGGATGAGTTCATTCCATCTCCGGTTACTTCTTTCATGGGTAGAGGCGAATTCAGGGACATTGTTTCCTGTTTCATCTCATTTGATGCAAAGAATGACTTTACAGAGAGTATTGCTCAAATTATTGCACTGGTTCATCGTTTTGGCGGTTACTTCAACAAGATCGACTTCACTCACAGTGGGGGAATGATTCTCGTTTTGTTTGGGGCTCCACTCAATCCAGGGGATCTGTACAACAGAGCATTGGATTTTGCTCTTGCAGTCAGGGATATGAAAGAGTTGACTGTCCGCATTGGCCTGACCTATGGAACAGCATTTGCAGGGTTTGTTGGTAGTAAGTTCCGTGGAGAGTATACAGCGCTGGGATCTGTTGTGAACTTATCGGCTCGTTTCACCCAGGGAAAGAAAAGAGCTGTAATTTACCTTGATCAATCAATTTACAGGCAGATATTCCTGGAATACGAGATCCAGAAGTTAAAACCCAGAAAATTCAAAGGATTTCACCGTAAGATACCAGTTTATAGGTTGATAAAAGCAAGGAACACAGGTGATAGCTCGTTCTTTGCCGGAGACTTGTTCGGGCGTCAAGTTGAATTAGAAATGCTCACGAAGCTGCTGCAATCCGTAGAGAATGGTAAGTTTGGAGGAGTCGTACACATTTACGGCAATCCCGGTATTGGCAAGTCCAGACTGGTCCATGAACTGGTTCAGATTAATGATGTTGCACTATTGACAATGCAGACTGATACTATTTTGAGGAAAGCTCTGAACCCGTTTGCATACTTTTTAAAACAGTACTTTAAACAGGCCGAGGAAAACTCTTCCAGTGGCAGGAGGGATAGATTCAGATCTATCTACAGGGATGTGATCAAAAGGGTCAAAGCATCTTCAAATTCTCAGAGAAATAGAGAGGCTGCTGTAGAACTGAACAGAATTGAATCAATCATCGGTTCTGTTATTGGTATATTCTGGGACGAATCTGTGTTCAGTACGATTGAACCGAAGGATCGTGCAGTTGTGACGCAGCAGGCAATCAAGGAGTTATTCCTCTGTCTCAGTCTGATTGAACCAGTTATTCTGTTTGTAGATGATATTCAGTGTATTGATCAGGCATCCCAGGAGGTTTTTGAAACACTGACCCGTGGAATTGATAATTATCCTCTGATTATCCTGGCCTGCAGTCGATTCAATGATGATGGTTCTCTACCGGAGTTGAAGATTGATATGGATATTCTTCACCATACAATTACTCTCGAGGAGTTGAGTGGAGACGGTACAAGGTTGCTGGCAATGGAGCGGTTGGGGAGCGGGGTTAGTGACGAACTAGCCATCTATATACAGAGTAGAGCGGAGGGTAATCCATTTTTTACCGAGCAGTTCTGTCTATATCTTAAAGAAAAAGGCATTATCAGGATCTGCCATGGGCAGTATGATCTTGTTGAAGAACCTGCTGTGATTCCTGCAGACATAAACATGATTCTTGTATCACGCATTGACAGGCTTACTCCTGAACTAAGAGAGATCGTGCAGATTGCCTCAGTTTTTGGACGCGGTTTTGAGCTGCGGATTCTCACTGCAGTGGTAAAACTGCTGCAAGGTGTATCTCCACAACCGGAGACATTGATAGGTCACCACGAGATTCGAGATCTGGTTGCACAGGTGGAAGATGAGAGGATCTGGCTTGCTCTTAGCACACTTAACTACATTTTCAGCCATTCTCTGCTGCGTGATGCGGCTTATGACATGCAGCTTAGGGCCAGATTGCGGGCTTTGCACAGACTTGCCGGTGATGCCATTGCAGGAATCAACCCTGAAGATGAAACTGTTTTCGCTGACTGTGCTTATCACTATCAGCAGGCAGAGGCATGGAGCAAGGCAATGGAATTCTGTGAGAAGGCGGGAGATTATTCCTACAAGTCTGTAAAGTATGATGAAACTCTGGTTTTCAGGCAGAAAGCTCTTTCAATATGCAGAGAGATCAAAGGAGATAAACATCCTGATACAGCGAATTTTTGTAATGAGACCGGAAGAGTATTGTTAGATATGGGCAACTATGATTCGGCTCTGGAATACTATGAGGAAGCTCTTTCCGTGAGAACAGAGGTTCTGGGAAGAAAACATCAGGATACTGCAAAATCGTGCAATTGTGTTGGCAGTATTCACTGGTACAAGGGTCAGTATGAAATGGCTTTGAACTGTTACAGTGAAGCACTGGCAATCAGGCAGGAACTGCTGGGTGAAAATCATTCAGATACAGCGGAATCATATAATGATATTGGAAGTGTGCATTCGAAACTTGGTGAATATACCTCAGCCCTTCTTTTCTTTGAAAAGGCTCTTTTGATCAGAAGAGAACTGCTTGGTGAGGAACATCTGGATACAGCTGAGTCGTACAACAGTATTGGGATGGCATATCGTAGTAAGGGTGAATATGACAATGCTTTAGCATTTTATGAAAGAGCTTTGTTCATTAGAAAAGAGCTACTGGGTGAGAATCATCCTCTTACTGCCATGTCTTACCATAACATCGGATATGTTTATTCCGAGAGGGGTGATGTTGATATTGCCCTGGAATACCTTGAGAAAGCTCTCGCAATATGTCAGGTTACAATTGGAGAAAAGCATCCTCATACCGCAAACACCTACGACACAATTGGAGGTGTTTATTGGGAAAAACATCTGTATGACGAAGCGCTGACCAACCAGAATTACGCTCTTTCCATAAGAAGGGAGCTTTTGGGAGAGACTCACCCTGATACAGCAAGGTCTTACCATAACATTGGCACATCTCACGTTAGAATGGGCAACTACCATAAGGCTCTGACATTTATAGAAAAGGCATTTACTGTCTGGAGGAATCTGCTGGGGAAGAAGCATCCTGATGTTGTAACTTCATACAATAATATTGGAGTGATCTATCAGCGAATGGGAGATGATGTTACTGCAATGCAGTATTTTGAAGAGGCTCTTTCCACAAGGAGAGAAATCCTTGGAGTGAAACATCCTATGGTTGCAATGTCTCTTGGTAATGTGGCATCTGTTCATTTGTCACGGGAAAATTACTCTGATGCTGAGTTACTGCTGAATGAATCTCTCAATTCTCTCATTGATACCTGTGGTGAAAAGCACCCGTATACAATAAATATCCTGAAGCAGATGGCTGAACTCCACGAAAAGACTGGAAATGCAGAAAAGGCCCAAATAATCCATGAGAAACTGAAAACCATCAGCAGAGGGTGAGGGTTTCTAACGGATCGTTCCACTGTGAACCAGTTGAATTCTTTTGTAGATAATTTTTGATTGACCCGCACGGGTAAAGAGTATATTTTACCGTATCTGTTCTTATATATGTAATATCAACCCGGCACGCCTGCTGAACGAAGGGTATATCCCATGAAGTATGTCCTTGGTCTTTTTCTGTTTGTTTTCGTTTTCACAGTGAATGGTGAAGTTCTCTATCGAAATCCCTCCCAGCCTGATGCTGTAAGGCTTATCCAGTCTGATGGAAACAGCTCAGTTGTCGAATTCAACCTGACAGATCTTGAGGTTGTCAATGCGGATCGAACTGAATACGGTCAGGCAAGTGTATTCAGGATTCCTTCCAATGGTGACTTTCTTGGTATGGTCGGTTCTCCTGATCTCCCTGTGATCAGAAAAATGATCCTGATTCCTGCTCAGGGAGATATTGAGCTGGAAATTCTTCAGGAAGAAACCTCCTCCATTGGCAACTACCTGGTTGCCCCCTGGCAGGAAAGACCTACCTATTCCGGACCTTCTGTTGAATACAGGATCAGAAACGATATTTACCAGACTTCCGAACTCTTTCCAGGTGCTTCTGTAGAGATCGAGCAGATCAGTATTTTGCGTGATATCAGAGTTGCATGGGTAAGATTCAATCCTGTAAGAATTAATCCTGTAACCGGTGAAGTGCTTATCACTACCAGTGTAACTGTGAGTATTGACGGGAATGGTCTTCCCGGAGAGAATGAACTTAATAGAATTCCAACAGGATACACACGAAGCTTCCTTCCTCTTTACGAGCAGGTTCTGGGTTTCCAGAACGATCTTGATGCAGTCACAGGAAGCTATGTGTTTATTGGATCCACAGAGTCCATCGGACTTGCACAGGATCTGATCAACTGGAAGAAGCAGAAGGGTTTTGATGTTCAGATCGGTGATCTGTCAACAATAGGAAGTTCCGTTTCAGCAATTGACAGCTGGCTTGAGGATGCTTTCAACACCTGGCCCAACCCGCCAGAGTATGTATTGCTCATCGGTGATAGTAATGTTGTTCCTGCACCGCAGTACTCCGGAAGCGAAACACATGCAGCAGACAACCAGTATGCCGTGGTGGGAAGCGGTCCTCTGCCATCCATGCATATCGGAAGAATCAGTGGTAACGATACCGATGATCTGGCG
>JAOZRM010000207.1 GCA_029940175.1 Candidatus Sabulitectum sp.
ACATAGAATTGGATTGCTGGTGAATATGAGTGCCTGCCCTGTCCAGTCCTCAGTTTCTGCTTCAAGTTTTCTGAACTGACCACGAGATAGCTCTGATACTATCTTTTCCCAGAATTCCATAGATGGTTTATTCTCCGGATGCTGAACGATCTCCCATTTGCCGGGAAACATATCAAAGACTTTTCGTGCAGCTGCTTCCCCAACCCCGATACGGCGATACTTCTTCATAACAAAGAATTCAGAGATAGATCTGGCTTCGTCTGGTTTACACAGGTAGCAGAAATCATTAACCAGGACAAAACCGGCCAGATTACCATTCACCTCAATGAAAAACGGGTGCCTTCCCGGCTCTGTCCAGTAGTGGTCAAAGTACTTGTAACCGTACAAACCATGGCTGTTCACATCACATTTATCAAACTCGCTGAAATCATACAGGTACAGCTCAAGAAGGTTCTTAAGTACATGCTTGTCTTCAATGGAAACTTTTTTCAGCAGAACAACCATTACTGCTCCTGTCTGCATAAGAGTTCATAACTTAATCTGCCTTTATCCTCCCCGGTAACAGAACCACCAAGATTCTCCCAGATCTGTCTTGAATGTGTATTGTTTTCTGCAATGGTAGAGATCAACTTCGCTAACTCCATGACTGCTGCCTCTTTTACAATAAGTTTAAATGCTGTTGTACAGTATCCATTAGAACGATAATCGCTGCCTATCCAATAGCCGACACGAGCACTGTTTTCCCTGGAGTGGATTCGGCTCATGGAAATTGTACCTATTGCGGTTTTACTGTTAAGAAGTATAGCAAAAGTAACTGCGTCTCTGGTCTCGCACCATTTCCTGATATCTTCCAGGAAATCATCTGACTCCAGCTTGTCATTCTCTCCAAACCCAAGATAGTTTTTAAGAACTCTGTCAGTAGATATCATGGATGACAACTGTACGGCATCCTGCAGGGTGGGCTTCCTTATTGTGATTAATTCCCTGTAGCTACTGATCAGTTAGCCTTTAGCCTTCTTTGCTTTCTTTTCCTTGCGCTTTTCTTTCAGTGTTTTTTCAGGCTTAGTCTTAACATTCTTTTGAGCGTTTCTACCTTTAGCCATTAGTATCTCCTTTTCTGTAGTTCAGTTGAATATAGCAATTGATCTGCCTGAGGAGTGACAGTGCAGGATACAGCTGCATGACACAATACGCCGCATCAACAATTCAAGAAGATGTATTCTGTTTGAGTCTTAAGGTTTACAAGAATTATCTGGTCACGGCTTCAACTACACTGAGACTGTCAATTCTTAGTGGCGGTATCTGTTTTGCTCCAAGAAGAGATATGGGGTAGAAGTTGTCCTGCCAGTGATAATCGGTGCTGTTACCTGTAAGTGAGATAGAAAGAAGGTAGTTACCAGGCTCTACTATTTCCGGTGTAATGGAAATCGACGCATCCCCTGAGCCTGAAATGGTAAGAAGAGGTTCACCATTCTCCAGATTATTTGAAGCCAGAATCGTTTCGCCATCGGGTCGGTGTATGGAGAAACCGAGAATGACGTTTTTTACTTCCCTGCTCTCTCTTGTTTCAATTAATGCATTTACTTTCAGGGTGTCTCCCTGCCTGAAAGTTCTGGTTGGTATTCCATTGCCATCTGTGAGTGTAACCTTGCTGAAGAATACCTCACGGTTGCCCCATTCACGGGGCGCGGCTGAGGTAGCTGTTTTCTGAAGCTTTCCAGCATTGGCATCAAGATATGCCCCTAGAACATCATCAACAGGACCATCCATTCTGGCTCTGCCGGAATCAAGCCAGATCGCTCTGGTGCACAGTCTTCGAACTGCTTTCGGGTCGTGGCTTACGAATACAATTGTTTTTCCCGCTTCACGAAAACCGAATATCTTGTCATAGCACTTTGCCTGGAAGGAAGCGTCACCAACTGCAAGAACCTCATCGATAAGAAGTATGTCCGGATCAACACTGGTTGCCAGGGCAAAACCAAGTCGCATGAACATACCGGAGGAGTAATACTTAACAGGTGTATCCATGAACCGTTCAAGCATGGCGAATTCTGCAATACCTGGAAGAAGATCAAGCATCTTTTTCTGATCAAAACCCAGAAGAGCTCCATTGAGAAAAACATTTTCAGCACCTGTGAGTTCAGGGTGAAAACCAACACCCAGATCAAGCAGTGAGGCAATTCTTCCTGCAGTCTCAACTCTCCCGGAAGTAGGGCTGTAAATTCCCGCAAGAAGCTTAAGCGTAGTTGATTTACCTGCACCGTTGGAGCCAACCAGAGCCACAGATTCACCTGGAGATATCTGGAAAGAAGCATGATCAAGAGCTCTGAACCATTCGCGGCTGGTCTTACGTCCGAAAACATTCATGAATGTTTCCATGATGCTTACAGACCTGTCACGGTAAAGTCTGTAATCAAGGCAGACATCAGAGAACTGTATCAGACCTTTCTGCATGCTACAGCTCCTTCACAACAGAGGGTTCCATGCGCTTGAAGATAAGAAGACCTGCAGCAAGAATTACAGCTGTCCACGCAACCAGAGATATCCAGGCCCATAACTCAGGCCAGGTTCCATAGTACATTGTTGAATGGAATATCTCCATGGCACCTGCAATCGGATTGAATCTGATAACAGCTTCCATTCCTGGCGGGATCAGCTCCTCACCCAGAGGATAGATGATCGGGCTGGCGTAAAACCAGGCCAAAAGGAACATCTCAAGGAACTGTGATACATCGCGGTAATACACGTTGCCTACAGATATCATCATACAGAATCCAGAGGTCATAACAGCAAGAAGAACCACTGCTATGGGAAGTGTAACCAGTGATAAATTCGGAGTGTGTCCGAAAGCAATGAGAAGAATTTCCAGCACTCCCAGTGCCATAAGCATGTGCACTGCATTTGCTATCACTGAAGAAACGGGAAGAGCTACCCTGGGAAAGTAAATGGATCTTATCAGCTTCTGATTATCGAGGAGGGTTTTTGCGGAAGCAGAAAGAGACGCTGAAAAGAAATTCCAGGGCAGAAGACCTGTAAGAAGAAATAACGAGAAGTGTTCTATAGCTCCGCCAAAGCGAAGTATCCTTGTAAAAACAATTGTGTAGACAGCCATGCTGAAAAGAGGCTTAAGCAAAAACCATAGAAAGCCCAGAAAACTTCTCTTGTACCGGACCTTCAAATCCTTTTCAACAAGACTCTTCATCAAAAGAAGTCCACCGGTCATTGTTTACCGATCTTCCTTTCAGTACCGTTCAATATCCTTTGAATATTTGCTCTGTGGGTAACAAGAATTGCCAGAGCGATGAGACTCAGAACAATTTCAGGATACTTTGGTGCGTTGAACAGAATCCCGAGGAACGGTAGAGACAGCCCTGCGGCAACGCTGCCAAGAGAAACCATTTTAAACAGGGCAAGAAGCAGAATAAACAGCCCGAGAGCACAGAGAACGGGATATGTGGATAGTACGAGAAGTGCTCCCAGAGCAGTAGCTACGCCTTTGCCGCCTTTAAAACCGAACCAGGGCATGAATACATGACCGCAAACTGCTGCAATAACAACAGCACTGGGTAACCAGGGGTGAGCAGACACAGAGGAAGTCACAACAAGAACAGGGACTGCCCCTTTGGCGGCATCCAGCAGCAAACCTGCAACCCCCATGACAGTACCGCTTGTTCGAAGAAGATTTGTGGCTCCCGGATTACCGGAACCATGTTCCCTGAGATCAACCCCTTTTAGCTTCCCAAGCAGCCAGGAAAACGGTACTGATCCACAGAGAAATCCAAGTAGAATGTACATCCACGGGTGCATCAGTGTTCCCGATTCCTGTAAACCAGCTTCAGTGGAACTCCATTCATGTTTAATGCCTCATGCATCTTGTTCTCAAAATAACTCTTGTAATTGTCAGGTATCAGATCGGCTCTGGAAACAAAAACAACAAGAACAGGTGGAGTATCTTTTACCTGGGTTATATAGAAAAACTTCAACATCTTTCCCTTTGGGGAGGGAGGCTGAATAGTGTTTACAATGGTCCTCATTAACTTATTGAGTTTCCCGGTGGAAATCACTGTTTTGCGCCTCTCGGCAACAGAGAGAACCATTGGAAGAAGTCTGCCCATTCCCTGCCCTTCAAGGGCACTGGTGAAGAATATGGGTATCCATTTGGCAAGAGGAAATCTCTGAACAACACTTCGTATCCAGAGGTGCCTGTCCAGCCCCAGATCAACCTTGTTAACGCAGATAAGAAGCCCTTTGCCCATTTCCCAGGCTTTGGTTGCAAGTCTCAGGTCCTGGGTTGTTGGGTATTCGTTTCCATCAAGAACCACAACCACAACATCCGCACTGCCTACGCTTTTCCAGGAACGAAGAGTACTGTAGAACTCAATATCCTCCATCTTTCTGGATTTTCTGCGCAGACCTGCAGTATCAATTAGACGAAACTTGGTTTCCTTCCAGGTAAGATAGGAGTCGATAGAGTCCCTTGTTGTTCCAGCCACGGGAGTAACAATATTCCGTTCATCATCCAGAAGACGGTTAACTATGGAGCTCTTGCCGACATTGGGTCTGCCTATGACAGCAACTGAAACACCATCAAAGTCAGGTTTTTCAACCACTGGCAGATCGCGAACTACCTCGTCTAGAAGATCACCAACGCCTAGACCGTGTGCAGCACTGATTGGCCATGGCGTTCCAAGTCCGAGTCCTGCAAATTCATGTTCCAGGCCAAGTCGATCGTGGGTATCTATTTTATTCACCGCAAGCAGACATGGCAGTCCGCTTTTTCTTACAAGTTTCACCGCAGCCTGATCGAACGGATGAATCCCTTCTGTACCGTCAACAAGAAGAATGATAACCTGCGCCTCCTGTACGGCAAGATGCACCTGTTTTACAATAGCTTCCTGAAAAGGGTCATCACTGCCCGGCGAAAGACCACCGGTATCTACAGCGATAAAATTCACTCCGCTCCACTCGCCTGTACCTATCTTACGATCACGCGTAACACCTGCTTCATTATCAACAATGGCGGTTCTTCCGCCGATCAATCTATTGAAAAGCGAAGACTTGCCCACATTTACCCGGCCGATTATGGCCACTACTGGCAGATCCATTCCGCACACCTCCTGATTTTGCAAAATATTGAGGGGGAATATACTTTCACGACTCTGCACTGCGTTAA
>JAOZRM010000208.1 GCA_029940175.1 Candidatus Sabulitectum sp.
GCTCGAGCTGATCGCAATCTGATGAGCTTGTTCTTCTCCAAACACCTTTTTTATTGCCGCACTCTCACACTTGTCATTAAGTACTGTTGATGTACCGTGGGCATTTATGTAACCGATGTCTTCACGATTTAAGCCTGCGTCTTCCAGTGCGGTAAGCATTGCACGCTTCATTCCGCTACTCTCAGGCTCAGGAGCAGTAAGATGATAAGCATCAGCAGTATTTCCATATCCTGCCATCTCACTATAGATTCTTGCGCCACGCTTCACGGCATGACTCAGGCTCTCCAGAACAACAATACCGGCTCCCTCTCCCATTACAAAGCCATCACGGTTCTTATCGAAAGGTCTGCTTGCATTCTCTGGGGACTCATTTGTGGTCATTGAGCGAGTTGAACAGAAAGCTCCATAAGGCAATGGAGAAATACATGCTTCTGAGCTGCCGGCAAGAATAACATCAGCATCTCCCCTCTGGATTATTCTGCAAGCGTCACCAATTGCATTTGATCCAGTTGAACATGCCACTGAGGGAGCAGATAACGGACCCTTCAAGCTAAACCTGATGGACACAAGTGCAGCAGCCATATTCACAAGCATTCTGGACACAAGGAATGGACTTAAACCACGAGGTCCTTTTTCTTCAAGACGGGAATACCCCTCATCAAGAGCCTGTGCACCACCGATACCGGAGCCGATCACAACACCAGCTCTATTTCTGTCAAAAGATGTCAGTCCGGAATCTTCCATTGCCATTGCTGAAGCAGCCACAGCAAACTGTGTGAATCTATCCATACGGCTGGCTGATTTTCTATCAATCCAATTCTCTGCCTGGAAACCTCGAACCTCCGCAGCGAGCTTTGACCGGTAATCTGATACGTCAAAATGAGATACCCTTGCAATTCCGTTTCGGCCCTCCAGAAATGCGTTAAAGGTCTCTTCAGCACCAATACCCAGTGGCGTTACAGCACCAAGACCTGTGATAACTACTCTGCGTTCACTCATGAAGTAAATTCCTTTAAAAACAATGAGAATGAAGCACTTCATTCAAGAAAAATTATTCTACCTTAGATAATTAACTCAGCACCTTTATGCAAGAACAGATTATTCTCTAATTATCTCTGTATTATTCTGCCGAAACCCGCAGGAAAGTGTACCATACCCACTTGCCCGAATCTTGGGAATATACCCTTATGTAAAGATAATGACCTCTGTAAATACACAACCGCACAGGTTTATTCTTATGTATATTCCTCACTGGTGGGGGGATCATCAATTTCACATAGAACAGGATAACTGAATGAACAAACAGGTATTTATCTGCCATTCAAGCAACGATGCGAAATTGGCAGGAAAACTTGTAAAGCAACTTGAGAACAGCGGGTACAGCTGCTGGATATCATCAAGAGATATTGAGGCAGGATCTGACTGGGCAGAATGTATATACAATGCAATAGCCACCTCTGCAGCTCTTGTTCTGGTTTATTCAGGTAACGCCAATGAATCATGGCAGATCCGAAATGAACTTGACATTGCAACCAACCTGAAAATACCAATTGTTCCACTGATATTCGCGAAAAGTGAGATATCGAAGGGCATTAAATACTTCACAAATTCACACCAGTGGCTTGATTGCACTTCCATGAGAACAAAGACGCCGGAGATCATCACAGCACTGAGTAAGATTACCGGAGATCAACCGGTAATAAAAACAGAACCACCATCTCCAACAGGAAAAACAGGCCGCACCTGGAAAGCAATACCTGCAGCTGCACTTCTTCTTATCGCTGCATTTCTCTTGTATCCATCACAAGAAACCACCACCTGCAACCACCACCTGATTAATCTTGTTGCAGGGGGCACAGACAGCTGGAACTACGCCACGGACATCATACCCGGTGCAAATGGCGGAATAATCGCATCCGGTACGTGGGACTGGGGTTTCTGGAGCGAATTCTGGGTAACCAGTTTCGACAGCTCAGGCACTTTTCTGTACAGCTGGTCAGATTCCCTTTCAGGTGAATGTAAACCCCAGCTACTTGCAACTGCAGATAATGGTTGCATAGCAGTATTTGCCACATATGCCGATACGCAGCACACAGGTTTTACCGTAAAAGCTATCAGATTCGATGCAACATGCAATGTTGTATGGGAATCAGAGAAGTGGATTGAACTGCTGGGAGCAATACAGCCTGACATTTCATCACTCTGCTGGCTTCCGGATAGCAACGCTGTAGCTTCATTCACAGTGCGAATGCTTGATCAAAAACTTCAGTCAGCACATTTTTTCAACATTGGTGCTTCAGGCGGGGAACCGCAGCACTTCTTTCTTCGTAAAAATATAGAATCCCGCTGCATGGCAACTGCGCAGGATGGAACTATCATTCACTTCGGCAAAGACAGTACCTCCGGAGCAAATGCAGTAACTCTTCTGGATTCCAGTGGAAATATCCTGGATCTTAGTGTTTATGGCGACCGTCGAACAACGGCAACTGCCGTAGAATTCCTTGCTGACAACTCAATAATCGCCACCTTCTCCATTGACGCTTTCGGTGCAGGTAATGGAGATCTTGCCGTTATAAAATTCTCTTCTGAATTCGAAATAATCTGGGAAAAGACCTTTGGTGGTGATATGTCTGATTTCGCATCAGACATATTTGTAAGAAATGATGGATCTATCATTATTGCTGGTGCAACCACCAGTGAAGGAACAGATAGAGATGGGTGGGTGCTGTCTCTGAACAGTTCCGGGGATCTGCTCTGGGAAACCATGATAGATACAGGAGGAAGCGACTACCTTGCTTCTATCAATCTGGATAAAGACAACATAATTCTTCTAACTGGAGTCTCCACCTGCTTTGGCAACAGAGATGCCTGGATTCTGCAGATGACACCGGACGGGAATTACAACCACACAACCACACTTGGTCTTGATCTGTTCACTGAAGACTGGCAGACAGGTTTCCTGGATCAGTCAGTATGGGAAATGGGATACAACAGGAATTACACTTCCGCCATAATGACAGATGACAGCACTGGAAACATGTCTCTGAACACAAACAATGTTCCTGTAATGCTCAGAGAATCTTTCAAGCTGGTTCCTGGTTTGTCTTTCTCTGCTGAGATCACTATTCCAGATATCAACACAGCTTCCGGTTGCAACTGGGTAGCCATGGGTACCACTGAGAACGATCTGGCAACTCTTCTTCAGGAGGCATCCAGAGGGGTAGATTGTGAATTCAAATGGAGCTACACTCAAAACATGAATGGAGAGCCGGAAGGGCTCAGCGCAACAACTTGCAGAGTTTCCCCCTGCACAACTATCACAGTTCCTGATACTCTCTGGCTTAACAGAGCTGAACCACAGCTCTTCACAATTGAAACCTGTACAGACACAGTAAAATTCTGGGTAAATGATAGCCTGCTCTACAGAACTCCATCGCTGAATACCCCTGATTCTCTCAAATTCTTCTTAAACGGCAGCTCCATGTCCATTCCCCACAGAATTGATAACATCAGGATATTCTTGAGACGATGGTAAACGTAAAAAAAACCGCACACTCTCTATCTGCCAAACTGAAACTCAAACACATTCCCACACAAGCAGTGACACCGACATTGATACTCATGCTAACACTATTCGCTTTTGCCTTTCCTGTTGTTGAAACCGCAAATGCTCAGGAAATCCTCTTCTCCGACGGTTTTCAGAGCGGAGAAATAAGTGATGAGTGGACATTCTACGGAGATCCAGTTTCAGTTATCAATTCAGTTAATGGAAATCCAGCACCATCCTTCAACAACAACGGTGACTCAATGTGGTCAAGCGGGATCAAGTCCAGACAGACTTTCAGGATTCATGATGGACTGGTTATACAGTGTGATATTTTTCTCAGTTGTCACCCAAGAGGAACCTGGGTAGGTTCTTTCTTTGGTATACATGATCCGGCTTTAACCTCAGGAAATTCGGAACCATCAATTGTAGTTGGTTTTAAGTATTTGTATTCCGGAGAACTTGACTGGAAACAACCACACCTTGAGGGCAAGTTGGTATTGGTTGTTTCCAGATTCTACTCGAATGAAACCAATCCTGTGCTAATTCACATGAACGACTGGCTGGACGGCTGGCACACATTCAAAATTGAAATATCACCAGAGGGTCTCTGCTCTTACTTTGTTAATGATTCGCTGATATCAAATGTGCAAGCGTCATTTCCGGACAGTCTGGACGAAGTAGGCATCTTTCTGGGAGGCAGAGCCACAAGCTGGGGAACAGCCCTTCATGACAACCTTCTGGTGTATGTGCCTTAATACAGTGCGGGGGAACCACCCAGGCTCCCCCGTAATATCTATTCCCAATAGCATCTATCTGAGAACTGTGACACTCCTCATGGAGTTCAATCCTTCACCGTGAAACTTCATGAAGTAGAGACCACTGGAAAGCGCTGATGTTTCCAGTTCAAGGTTGTGATTACCAGCCTCCATCACTTCATTACAAAGAGTTTCAACAACTCTGCCATGAATGTCGTAAAGAACCACTTCTGTAATTCCCGGTGCCGCTGTAGCAAAGCTCACAGAAGCCTGATTCACACATGGATTTGGGAAAATTGATGCAGCCTGCCCTGAAACAACTCCCCCGCTTATTCCTGTTCCATCATGCTCCCAGAGAGTGATTGTTGCATCGGCGAATGTTTCCAGTCCCTGATGTCTGTCGCCACTGAAAACAATGTACCAGTCGTCTGTGTGAGGAGCGTAGAACCATACTTGCCCTGCACTTTGTCCCTGAATTACTTCATAGCAATCAAATTCATCACCGGCCTGGTACAGATCCCAGTTAGCTGAATCAACAATGAAGAAATCCGCTGTGCCTTCATCAAGGGGTTCTCCATAGTCTGATCTTGTGCTGGCATAGTAATCTCTTCCATTCATAATATCAACTGGAAGATCATATTCAACCTCAATAAGATACTTCGTCCATGAGCCTTCGCTGAGCTCGTTCATATCCAGTTCCGGCATGAGAGCAGGTGGACTCCAGTCGAAGTAGTAATCAGTGCCGGGAACACTGTTAGTGATAACTTCAGTATAACCACCGGGTCCTACAAAATTACCCAAAGCACATGAGATGTTCATGTAATAATTTTGATTGTCAC
>JAOZRM010000209.1:0-3044 GCA_029940175.1 Candidatus Sabulitectum sp.
CCGAATGGAGAATAAGAACCTCACTGTTCCAACGCATAGTATACAAGACGCATTCTTACCGTTCGCGGTGTGCAGGTAATGCTGGATAACGATTCGGGAGAGCTATATCAAGACGAGGAACTTGAGGAATGGAAATCACAAATTGTGATATCCAATAAAGAAGTTGTGGGAATTAGAGAAATACCCTTTGCTTTTACAGAGCAAGGAGTCTCGATGCTTGCAGGAATACTAAAAGTGATATACCATTTTTCCCACTTGGGAAAATTGGTTCGTTCAATGGAACGATGGTGTGTGCAAATAAACATGAATGATAAATATGCAATATTTGAAGAAGCAAAACGGTTAGATGATCAGAACAATGAATTCTGGTCTGCACGCGATTTATCACGCATTTTGAATTATTCAGAATATTCAGTTGTTTCCATTTTGGAAACAACTGCCGAAGATGAAAAGGAATTTGAAGAATACGATAAATTCAACAAGCAGCAGTTTAGAGCAAAATCGAAAATTTGTAGAAAAACTATTATTGGAGTGAAATGACTATTCCAAAACATGATGCAATCAGAATACCTGCTCTGAAACTTCTTCAGAAGCAGGGAACAATGGAGTTGAAGGATTTCGAGCTACCACTTGCAAAGCATTTCCATCTCTCGGATGAGGAAATAGCAAGAGAGTACGATTCAGGTAACGGAAAAATATTTTATGATAGAATTTCTTGGGCACTAAGCTACATGAATATGGCTGGCCTCCTTCAGAAGCCTAAAAGAGGTATTTACCAGATAAGTAAAATTGGAATTGAACAGCTCAAGAATCCTGAAGGCATGAATAGCTACATCAATGAACAACTTGCAATGCGAGAATCAGGAAAGAACCAACATACCGAGGAACCAGAAGAAGTAATGAATCTTACTCCCCAGGAAGAATTGTACGATTCATCGGAAAAAATTCGTGTTGCAACCTTTGAAGAGATCATTGATGTAATACTCAGCAAAGAACCAAGAGAATTTGAGAACCTTGTAGTGATGCTTCTCAAAAAAATGGGCTATGGCGGAGAAATAGAAAACTCCGGAGAAGTAACGCAGTATTCTAATGATAAAGGTATAGACGGAATTATTAAAGAAGATGTTCTTGGCCTTGGAAGAATCCATATTCAAGCAAAACGATATGCCAGAAACAATACTGTTGGTAGAGAAGAAATTCAGAAATTCGTAGGAGCTCTAGCCGGAGCGAAATCAAACAAAGGTATTTTCATCACAACCTCAGCCTACACAAAGAATGCTGTTGACTTTGTAAACAATTTGAGTGGCTCAACCACTCTGGTTCTTCTCAACGGCAGAATGCTCGCAGAATACATCTACGATTACGGCCTTGGAATGCAGGTTGAGCAGACAATTGAAATAAAGAAACTGGATAGTGATTTCTGGGATGGGATGAGGGATGATGAATAAAGCAGAAATAGCAGAATCTCTGTTCCAAGAAGCGAAGAAATTACTTGATGCTGGTCATTCAAGTGAAGCTGTGAAAAAAGCCAGAACTGCCTCTGACCATCTCGATAACTCAGACATTGGGCTGTTTAATCTTGCAGGCATATTATTTGATGCAGGAGGGGATACGAATAGTCTTGCATTAACTATGGAAGCAATTGAAATACTGGAAGCAATAAAGGAAAGCATCCCAGATCAGTTTATGGGAAACTACCACTACAACATAGGCTCTGGGTATTCTGAAGCAGGAAAACATGAAGAAGGAATTGGACCTGGAACTAAACCCTCAATTGCTTTTGCAATAAGTCACCTGGATGAAGCGTTACAATATGAACCGAACGCAGAAATTCACTCCAATCTAGCAAGAGCTCTTTTGATACAAGGGCGCTGTATTGAAGCATTTGATGAATTTAGCATCGCGCTTGAGCTTGATCCCCAGAACCATAATGCATTAGCTTTAAGAGGATCATGCTTAATGGGGCTGTATAATTGGACATCAGGGCATAAGGGGTTGTTAATTGGAGCACTTCATGACAAAGAGAATGCTCTCGGCCTTGCAAGTAGTAACATACCATCAACAAAGAGTTATACAGAATCAATTGAAAACCTTCGCAAAAGAGGAATCACCCCTCATAAAACATCCACAACGAATAAGACGCCTGTTCAACAGTGGATTTGGCAAAACAGACTTGGTCTAAGTAATTGCCCTATCTGTATGGATGAATCACCCAATGCTTTTGACATGTATCCTTTAGCTCTAAAAACAAATTTGCCAGACAAGACTCCAAGATCTGAGGAAATAATTGAGATAATGAATTCTCTTTGTAGGAGTTACAGCACTGCAAGGTGGTCTCTTTACAAAGCGAATACTGGTTCGATTGAGGAGGAAGATCAAGTAATTACTCTTCGAACCTCCAACGAAACTCAGCATGATATTCGAATTGGTTTAGTGATGGCATCAATATCAGGTTTTTACTCCGTATTGGGGCAGGTTGCTTTTGGAATGAACGCATACTTCAAGCTTGGCCATAAAATAGAAAGAGTAAATTTAGAACGGATTTGGTGCCATCCGGACAGTAAATCGAACGAAGTGCCAAAGATTAAGAGTGAAATACATACAGAGCTAACAAAAAATCCCAGTTCTGCCTTGTCAGCATTGCACGCACTCACTCTTTCAATTGACACAGCGAAGGGAAGATATGGTTTTCTTCGGGATTTGAGAAATCGTATTGAACACCGAATCGTAATCCCATCACATACAGTAAAAGATAGTGAGTACTACTCATCTGTTCAGTGTAGCGAATTGGAATCAGCAGCGTTTAAACTTGGGCGTATTGCAAAAGCTGCAATATGGTACTTTGGCGGGGCAATCCATCACAACGAGGTGGCCAATTTAAAAACTTTAAAGAGTAAAGGAATTGTACCAGAGAGCGGATTGGGAATCAGCGTGGAACGTGTATAAGTGCACATGCTAAGTGGAATGGTTATCAACAAACCTACTGTTAACTGAATGAAAGGATATGCTTTGGATGAGCTGAAAACAGATTATGAAAAGGCTGT
>JAOZRM010000209.1:3054-5139 GCA_029940175.1 Candidatus Sabulitectum sp.
GCTGATTGCTTTGTAAATATTCTTATCGATCGCGCAACTGGTGGGCTGCATGAGGATGACATGTACCGCGTTCTCCGTCAATACTTTATGCAAGATCCCAAGATGTCTCCTCTTCTTCCATCATGGATTGCAAGGCAGCGATCACTGAGGCAGTTTTGGGATTACATTAAGAATAAATATGGCGGTTATGCAGAGCGTCGCGAATTTTTGTGGGCCGAGTTTAATACATTGCTTTTGTACTGTGAATCAGGTAATCACTTTCCTGCTGAAACAGATATTTCAAAAGGACTTACTTCCTTTGATAGTGTTAGTATTAACCGTGCATGGCAACGCACAATACTACGCCAAAATGAAGATCCTGAGGGAGCAATTACTGCAGCAAAAAGCCTCCTTGAATCAGTATGTAAACATATTCTTGACAATCTTGGGGTTGAATATAACTCTGGCAAACTTGAACTTCACCAGCTGTATAAAAAAGTAGCTAAGGAGTTGAATCTTTCTCCAGATCAACACACTGAACAGGTATTCAAACAAATACTTGGTGGGTGTTCATCAATTGTTAATGGCTTGGGTTCTTTAAGGAATAGCCTTGGCGATGCTCATGGAAAAGGCATTGGACATGTTCGCCCTTCATCAAGACACGCACGTCTTGCTGTGAATTTGTCTGGTTCTATGGCATTGTTTCTTGCTGAAACCTATTCAAAAGTCAAAGAAGAGCAATGACTCAACAAACTGGCACACCAAATTTGCACATTGGCGATCTGAACGTTAGGGAGATAATTTGAAGAACGGCACAAAACATGGATATAGCAAAACTAAGATTGGCTGGATCTCGAATGAATGGACAGTTTCAAAACTAAGGGACTGCTGTCTGAAAATCGGAAGTGGAATAACTCCCAGAGGGGGCGAAGCGACATATCTTACTGCCGGTGTTGCTCTTGTGCGTAGCCAGAATGTACTTAGTGGGAAATTTAGCTCGGTTGGATTGAAATACATCTCAGAGGCTCAGAACAATAAAATGATTTCTTCTTCATTGAGATATGGAGATATTCTTTTCAACATTACAGGGGCCTCTATAGGACGTTGTTGCATATTTCCCGACAATATTGGGAAAGCCAATGTAAATCAACATGTTTGCATTATTCGATTAGTACCTGAGTGTAGTACTCTATATTTTATGGGAGTACTCAATAGCAGAGTTGCGAAAAAGCAACTGTTTGAGAATCAAGCAGGAGGCGCACGAGAAGGACTGAATTTCCAGAATCTTGGAGCATTTAAGATCCCCCTCCCACCTCTCCCTGAGCAAAAAACAATCGCTACAGTTCTTGAATGCTGGGACAAAGCAATTCAGAAGTATGAAGAAAAGATTGAAAAGAAAAAGAACATCAAGAAAGGGCTGATGCAGAAGCTTCTTTCCGGCGAGCAGCGGTTGCCCGGATTTGATGGGGAGTGGGAGAAAAAGAAAATTGAACATCTTGGCCGGACCTATCCTGGACTCTCTGGAAAAACCAAGAAAGACTTTGGAACTGGCAAACCCTTTGTTTCCTACATGAATGTTTTTTCCAATCAAGTTGTAGTCCCAGAAGAATATTGCTTTGTTGATATTCGCAATAATGAAAAACAGAATTCTCTTAAATTCGGAGATATTCTATTCACGACATCTTCAGAAACACCAAATGAAGTTGGAATGTCCTCTGTTTTCCTGACCCATCAAGAACAAATCTATCTGAACAGTTTTTGCTTTGGTTTCAGATTGTATGACTTTAGCTGCATTCGACCTGAGTATGCACAGTATCTATTCAGAGGACATATGTTTAGAAAAAGCATGACAAGAATTGCTCAAGGAGCAAGTAGATACAATCTCTCAAAGAGATATTTCATGCAAACGGAAATTCGGTTCCCCAAATCCCTTCCTGAGCAAAAAGCAATCGCCTCCATCCTCACATCTTTTGACGATAAAATCGAACTGCTCCAATCTCAAAACAAAACCTTAGAAACCATCGCTCAAACAATTTTTAAAGGGTGGTTTGGTAAATACAAAATTGGGGATGATTTACCTGATGGGTGGAGAGTTGGAACTTTGGG
>JAOZRM010000037.1 GCA_029940175.1 Candidatus Sabulitectum sp.
AATGGAACATGGGCTGGATGAATGATACCCTGGAGTTTTTCAAAGCAGATCCACTTTACCGAAAACACATGCTGAACAAAATAACCTTCAGTGCAGTGTACGCATGGAGCGAAAACTATATTCTTCCCCTCTCTCATGATGAAGTTGTTCACGGCAAGGGATCATTGCTTAACAAAATGCCTGGCAGTAAAAAGGAAAAAGAGGCAAACCTGAGGCTTCTTCTGTGCTACCAGTGGTTCTTCCCGGGGAAGCAACTGCTTTTCATGGGCGGAGAGAGAGCTCAGGAAACAGAGTGGAATCCCGGTATCAGCCTTCCTGAAGGCGGCCATGAGATGAAAAACTTTGTAGCCTCTCTGAACAGATTCTGCACTGGACATCCGCAATTTTTTCAGAGTGACTGCCAGGGAAACGGCTTCCAGTGGGTAGACTTCTCGGACACTGATTCCACCATTGTTTCTTTTCTCAGGAAAGCGGATAACCACTCTCCCATGTTGTGCATTTTCAACATGACCCCAATGGAAAGACAGAATTACAAAATAGGCATACCAATTGAAGGCACCTGGAAGCTTGTTTTCAACAGCACACTGCCGTTTGATGAAGCTGCAGCATCAAAACCAGTTCCATTGCATGGTTTCAATCACTCAATAGAAGTAACCCTTCACCCCCTTTGCTGTTCGGTGTATTCTCTTCAGTAATCATATTTCACGAATTCAATCATCTATCCGCTCTTTTCATGTATATGCACTTGTGTCCGCACTTTTCATGTGCTATACTCGTTTTTCAGAAAAATAGCCATTTATCCTCATTATCACGAAAGGCAGCAATTTTTCATGGAGGAAATAGTATTTCCAGGAGCAGACAAGTACTTTTCAGGCTGGGTACTTCCAGAAAAAGCTGTACCTGTGGGTTATGCTGCTCTGATTCTTGCCTTCAACCTTAAGGTTCCAACACCCGTAACATTAAGTGCAATAAGCAGCAGGCACAGAAAATACAAAAGAAACGGCTGGAGCATCTTAACTCCGCGACACATGCCTGAATCTACTCTTTACGGCCATCTGACCTTCGCCCTCAAGTACGAAGGAGTTAACCTGATCCTGCTAAAAAGCCTTTTCCGGATAACAGGTCCCACTCCAATTACCCGGATAGTCAGAGAGATTCCCGGCAGCAGTTATGCAAAACGACTGTGGTTTCTGTACGAATGGCTTACAGATGAAAAGCTTGATCTCCCTGATTCCACCGCAAAAGGCGGTAATTATTCCCCGGTAGTTGATCCTTCCCTGCAGTACACAGTCCCCGGTGTCTCCTCTCCCAGGCATCGAGTAAAAAACAACCTGCCTGGAACGCGAGACTTCTGTCCTCTTGTGTTTCGAACAGAGAGTTTGGAAAACTACCGTAACGCAGATCTTCCAGACAAAGCAAGTAAGGCCATAGGATCCATTCCCGGTGATACACTTGCAAGAGCAGAAACATTCTTGCTTCTCGGTGACTCCAGGGCCAGCTTTGCCATAGAGGGCGAACAGGCATCTCTGAATCGTATTCAGCGGTGGGGTCAGGCACTGAGCAAATCAGGCAATGTTTCCCTGAGTCATGAGGAACTGGTGCGATTCCAGCAAATAGTGATTGGTGATTTTCGTTTCGTACAGGAAGGATTCAGATCTACAGGTGGCTTTATCGGAGAACATGACCGGCACACAGGGTTTCCACTCCCTGTTCATATCAGCGCCAGGTCAAAAGATATAAACCTCCTTCTGGATGGACTTATCGCTTTTGACAGGCAATTCGCTCCCGAACTGGATGCTGTTGTGGCTGCTGCTGTTCTCGCCTTCGGATTTATCTATATCCATCCATTTGAAGATGGAAATGGTCGTATTCACAGGTTGCTGATACACCACATGCTTACAAAAATGGGTTACAATCCACCTGAACTGATTTTTCCTATCTCTTCTGCAATACTGGAAAACATTAAGGAGTATCGCACTACACTGGAGAACTACTCTTCTCGACTGCTGCCTTTGATTGAATGGGAACCAACAAAAGACGGCAATGTGAAAGTAAGTAACGATACTGCTGATTTTTATCGCTACTTCGATGCTACTGCGCACACTGAATTTCTATATCACTGTGTCGAAAACACCATCAAAACGATTCTTCCGGAGGAAGTGCAATACCTTCAAAACTATGACATGTTTCGTTCCGGGATTGGAAGAATTCTTGAAATGCCTTCTGGCAAGATTGAACTTCTATACAGATTTCTGCAGCAAAACAACGGCAGACTGTCTTCAAGAGCAAAGATGCGAGAGTTTTCCGCACTCACGCAGAGCGAAATTTCGGAAATCGAGAAGCTCTACAAAAACAGTTTCTTAAAGAAGGAGGATCGATGAAATCACACAGAAAGTACCTCTGGTTCAACACACCGGAGCGGGTTGGTTTTATCAACATTACCGGTGAAGTGGAAGAAGAACTCCATTTGAGTGGTATACAGGAAGGGTTGTGTCTGGTTAATGCCATGCACATCACTGCAAGCGTGTTCATTAATGACGATGAACCCGGCCTTCACAGTGACTACCGCAGGTGGCTTGAGGAACTGGCTCCCCATGACCCGACGATGTACAGACATAATCTTACCGGGGAGGACAACGGAGACGCCCACCACAAGAGACAGATAATGGGCAGAGAGGTTGTAGTGGCGATAACAGACGGACAACTTGACATGGGTCCATGGGAACAGATCTTCTACGGAGAATTTGACGGCCGGAGAAGAAAACGAGTTATGGTCAAAATTATTGGAGAGTGAGGTGTACAAAATGCGTATGTTTCTATTAGCAGCAGCGGTTGCACTGATGGTGACAGGTTGCGGGGATGTGGGCAATGAGATTTCCGGCCAGGCATACCCCCCGTCGATCAGTGTAACAGGAGTAGGCACAGCTACAGGCGTTGCGGACATGGTGTCAATAAACTTCAATGTTGATGTGTCCAATATTGACGCAGGAGTGGCAGTAAGTGAAGCAACAGAGCTTGCAGAGGGAGCAATTGCTGCCGCGGTTGAGGTTGGAGCGGAAGAAACAGGTATTGAAACTGTGGGCTACAGCCTGTACATGGAAGAAGAGTACGATTACAATACCTATGAATACACAGGTGAAAATATTTACCATCTTACCCATGCATTTACAGTGAAACTAAATACCATTGATCAGGTTGGAGATGTTATCGCAGCCCTGGTTTCCGGCGGAGCAACATCAATCGGTGGAATTTATTTTACTGTGAGTAACAAGGATGAGCTCATCGCTGAAGCAAGGGAAATGGCTCTTATCGAGGCAAGAAAAACAGCAGAGCAGCTGGCTGAAGGCGTAAACGTTTCCCTGGGAGACCCAATCAGCGTAAGCGAATGGATCGATTACTATGGTGACTACGGAACCTACGGCTATGGTGGATATTCAGAAGATTACTACTACGATTCACCTCCTATCTCACCGGGCAATTCATCCATAACACTGAACGTTTCAGTTTCCTATGAGATTGACTAACAGATGTTTCTGACACTTATTCTTCTGGCGGGGTTTTTCTCAACCCCGCCTGCAGACATGGACAGTGCGCTGTCTATCCTGAAAGACACCCTGACCGGTGCTTCTCCTCAGGCACTTGGAATGTTTTTTGCGGAAATTGGCCTGGAAGCAGCGCCTGGTGAGATTCACCTCTGGGGAAACGACACTTTTTGTGAATTGCTGATGGAATTCTCAGATCTTGTTCCGGATTCCGGATCTCCTGACTCTCTTCTTCCTCTTTTTGACGGTCTGCCGCTGGAACTCCTGATCACAAACTAACCCGAATCCATTGATTTCCTCATTTGTTTTCTGTGACCTGCTTGGAAAAATGAACATCATGTCGGTTACTGTTCAGTATGGAAGCACAAATTCTTATCACTGCCCTGATCTGCACTCTGCCTGTGATATCAGAGGTGTGTTCAAATCCCTTTAACGAAACAACCGGGGAATTTGTTGAGATTCACAATCCATGGGATAATAGTGTTGATGTTGCAGGTTACACCATTACCGATGGAGATGCCCTTGATGATCTTCTCCCCTGGGAAGGAGCTTTCCCCCAGGCCGGTGTAACAACTGGAACTACAATAATACCTGCTGGAGGGTTCGCAGTTCTTCTGGAAGAGGATTATCCAACTGATCCATGGCTGACATTTCCAGATGGAACTGTAATTCTTACAACCGGCGATCACGCTATCTGCAACGGCCTTGCCGCCTCGTCTGACCCTCTCACCCTGTACTCTCAGGCAGGATCAACACAGAATGATGTTGTTTCCACTTTCGGAACTCCATTCCAGTCCGATGACTGGCACTACTGCGACGATGATGGCCTTGACTCAATTCCCTTTGATCCGGGAGAAGGGCTTTCCACAGGCAGATATCCACTGGATGGCGCTGATTGCCAGGGAAACTGGTTCGCAGGAGCAGTAACTCCTGGTGCAGCAACAGAGGCTCCTCCAGACACATTCTTCATTACAATTGATTCTCTTTTCATGAGCAATTCAGATCCTTTTCCCGGCAGCCCTGTACTTCTCTCTGCATATGTTTCCTGCTGGGGCACAGTTTCACCGGACACAGGCGAGGTGGTGCTGTATCTGGATGCAAACGGTGACAGCATAGCTCAGTTTGAAGAAGTGCTGATCAGCTATCCAGCATGCAATCTTACTCCCGGGGAAACAGATACTCTTGAAGTACTTTTTACTGCACCTGAAACAGGCTGGTATCCAGCAGTTTGCGCAGTACCGGAAACAGAAGTAAGAATTCAATTCTCTACAGGTGGCGGCATCAATCCTGTAATCACTGAAGTAATGGCAAATCCTCAAAACGAGGACCAGGAGGAATTCATCGAGGTCTACTATCCCGGCCCCGGTGTTTTCCTCCTGGCTGGCTGCAGCTTCACAGATGGGGATGCCGTGGATATCATTGTTTCAAATGAAGGAGGCCCCTACATCAAGCCAGAGCAGGCTGCATTGATCCTCGACCCGGAATATCAGGGCACTCTTGCCATTCCCCCCTCAACTCCGCTTTTCAATCCCTCTAACACGACCATCGGGAATGGTCTGACCACCGATGACCCGATTCTTCTTTATCTTCCAGGAGAACCATCCCTGGCCACACTTGTTGCCACAGCAGGTACCCCGCTTCTGTGCAATGATCCTCTGATGTGTGACGACGATGGCCTTGATAACATTCCTTTTGATCCCGGTAACGGGTATTCAATGGAAAGAATATCCTCCAACGGACCGGATGCCCAGTTCAACTGGATTGCTTCAATTCAAGGGGGTTCTCCTGGATCAGTTGTAGAAAATCAGGGGTGGACAGATCTAAGTGCGGATTCAATCTACGTTGAGAATACTTTGCATGCTGTATTCAGTAACTGCGGTTTCTATGATGCTGAAGGGCTGATCACTATCTTTTCCGACCTGGATGGTGATCTATTCCCAACTCCTGAGGAAACAATACACGAACAGACAATCAACCTGTCAGCCGGTGAGAGTGAAACTGTTTCAATACCATTCTCTCCCCCGGACAGCGGTCTCTTTGTGTTTGCCTGTGTAATTCAAAACCCTGCAGATACCACTACATCCAACAACACACAGCACTGCAGCTATGTTCCTGCAGATCCCGCCTGGCCCGTTATAACTGAAGTTCTCTGCAATCCAACAAATGAAGACTGCGACGAATTCATTGAACTGTTCTTTCCCGGCCCGGGGCTGGCTGACATTACTGAATTCTCAATAACAGACAATGATGCTGTTGATGAACTGATCGCAACAACAACTCAGTTCCTTACGTCTGGAAGCTATGCCCTGATACTCGATCCGGAATACGCCAATGGAAGCATGCCATATGATATCCCCTATGGAACAGCTGTCTTCCATCCTGCAAACACCACAATAGGAGACGGGCTTTCCAGCACAGACCCGGTATTGCTTCTCTGCGACTCTCTCTCTGTTTCAACTTACGGAACACCTGAGAACCCGGCTGATGGCATACCCTACGACCCCGGAGCCGATCTCAGTGTTGAAAGAATTACACCGTTCCACCCCGATTCCCAGGAAAACTGGATATCCTCCCAGGCAGGACCAACCCCGGGAGCTGCACCGGATGAGATCACAGAAGGTGTTGATTACTCTCTGATCTCAATAAGCATCTCACCTCCCATGGGTGAAGAAACAACCAGCACTCTGATTGAGGTTGGGTTGACCAGCTTCGGTGTCGAAAATGTTTCTCAAGGAGATTTATCCATCAAAATAATGGCCGACAATGAAGTGATTTTTTCATCAGCGCCACTGCTTCCCGCCCTTGGAGATACTGTAACCATTGCAACGGAATGGCAGGGAACTGAAAAGGATACAGAAGTAACTGCTGAACTGACCTGTTCGGAAGACTGTAACCCGTCCAACAACGAAGCAGAAACTGTCTGGAACCTTCCTCCCTCGGTGTGCATCAACGAAATATTCTATCATGAAACTGAATGGATCGAGCTTTTCAATGGAACAGAAAACACTGTTTCTCTTTCTGACATCACTATTTTCGATCCTGCGACCTCAATTCAGCTCCCGGCAGAACAACTTGCTCCCGGTGATTTCGCTGTTCTCACCGCCTCTGAAGAAGATTTTCAGTACCGCTGGGGAAGCATAAACTGTGCAGTGATCCAATTGGATCCCTGGCCCACACTGAATAATTCCGGTGATACACTCACACTGACAAATGAATCCCATACGATTGATATGGTTCCATACACCAGCCAGTGGGGAGGCAACTCCGGAGCCAGCCTTGAAAGACGATCATGGACCGTAATGGGTTTCATCAGCGAAAACTGGGGAACGTCAATCAACAGTGCAACACCCGGTGAAACGAACAGTATCGGTGAATTGTCATCCAACGAATTTCTCAACCTGACTCCCACCATTTTCAATCCACCCCACACCCCTCTCAAGATCGAAGTGAATCTTCCCATGCAGGCATGCAACGTTACTGTAAAGGTATTTGATGTGCGCGGTATGGAGCTGGAGAATCTGTATTCATCAATTGTTCCAGGCGAAGTGTTGATTCTGGAATGGTTCGGTAATGAATATCCAATCGGCAGATACATAATCTTTGCAGAAGCTATTTGCGCTGGAGAAAAACTCAGTGATGCACAAGTGGTAGTACTTGCCCGACCTCTATAGATTCCCTGCCTCTGTAACGGATACTTTCAGTACACTAGAATTAGTCCTATCTGGCATCTGTTGCAGATGCTTGCGGAACGGCAGAAAAACTCTAACTGATATACCCTTGATGACAATCCTCGAACACTTCTCAATGGTGGGAACCAAAAGTAGCGCAGAAGTATAGTCCATCCTGACTTGATCCCTAAACTATTCCACTCACTATATTAAGGTGTCTACTACTTGGGGAAACCTTGGGATCCGTCCAGTTTGATCACGAGAATGGAGAGCATATGAAGATGGCATTTACTATTTGTGTCATGATGATGCTGACCACAACGGTCGTTCTAGCTAACCATGTCATCGACGAGAGCGAAAACCCGCAATTCCTCTTCGTTCTGAGTGCCTAGGAGAAGATGGGGATTTGAATGCAGTTGTGGAGATCAGTAATCCTATATTGATGAACGATTCAATTGCCTTCACGGTGGACATTCTGCTTGGTTCGATTCCACCAAGTTTCGTGGTATCAACATTCTTTATAGATGCTCTTGCTGGTTCTTTTGGTTTGTTTGGAGTGATAGTTTCTTAGAGCGTTGTAACCTGCCACACATTTTACATCCGCTTATGCTCCTAGAACTACAGGCACTTCCAAAACAGGTAATAAGACATGGATCTGAATCAGTGGACTTATTGAATGTGAAGGTTTGCGACCCAGGATCATTCTTCAGTATTGAAACCTGACTAAGACGAGACCACCGCATGACCTCCAACAATTCTGACTTACTAAAACAACTTTCCGGCACGATGTCGTTGACGCATTGCGAGCTCTTGTGCCTACTTAATGACTATGAAGCACTGGGTATCAAAAAACTCACCAGTAGTCATCCTGCAGAAGTATATGCCAGGCGACAGGTTCTCCAGCTGAACGGTATGATGGCCTGCTGGATACTCCACCTCATGTATCACCTGAGAAATCCTGCCCGAGAGATCAAACACGAGTAGTTCAACAGATTCGGATTCCGGAATAGAGAATCTCACCACTGGGAATCCCGATGAGGGATTGGGGGTAACGGTAACAGGAAGCAACCGTGGAACAATAGCTTCTCCACCCATTATACCGACTAGATTCCAGGTTATGGTAACGTCTTCAAGAACAGGAGTTGAATCTGGATTGGATGTCTCTAGTATTGCCTTGTACTGAACAAACAGATCACCAGCAGATAGTATACCCACCAGGCTGCCGGGAGTGGAAAGAGTGTCTGACCATTCTCCCATTGCTGTGTGATCATCTGATGCTCTGACCTGGAAAGAAACAGATGTTCCTGAAGGTGTTTGATGATTCCAGTCAAGGCAATCCCAATAATAATTTGTCTGCGTATCGAGAATGCTGGATACAATAGCTCCCTCTGATATGTATGAATGTTTCAACCATGCAATACAGGAGAAACTGTAGGATACACTAGCACCCACTATGTCCAGATTGCCGTCTCCATCGATATCCTCAGCACAAACACTGTTAACAGAATGGAAATCATCATCGACAATTGATTTTATCCATGATGTCCCGAGACCATTAGAATTCTCAAATAGAGCAATATCATGCGCGTAATAAGAACAGCCAAGAATGTCTATGTCACCGTCAGAATCCATGTCCGCCGCAAATACATCCCTCCCTCCTGAGAGAAGATCACCAACGGTTTCTTTCTGCCATGAAATCCCAGAACCATCAAGGTTTTCCCACCAGTGAATCATATTTTTGTCATGTGAGGTAGCAATAACATCGAAATCACCATCACCGTCAATATCCTCTGAGAAGTAGAAATAGGTTTTGTAATCAGTGTCAATTGTATGAGAAGACCAGTTGATGGAGTCTAATTCACTAGGGTTTTCCAGCCATAATATTTCATTATCAGCAGCCAGAGAAACAATAATATCTGAATAGCCGTCATTATTCAAATCTGCAAAGAACGCTCTCGATCCTGGTTCACTTTCTGAAGAAAATAACACATGCTGAATCCATTCTTCGCCAGGGTTCACTAATACATCAACGTTCTCCCAACAGATGATACCATCATCGAGTGCACATACTACATCCAAATCTCCATCACAATCAACATCATTTAGTAATACTCCATTGGGATAATTCGAATAACAGATGAAAATTTCATGAAATTCCCATCCTGACCCATTCTCAAGCCATCCCAAACGCAAACCCCCATATTGGTAGTTGATAGTAGCGATTACATCGACATCACCATCAATATCAATATCTCCAAGGCAAATATTACCTGGAAATGTGTGCAAACTAGCCCAAATAGTATTGTAGCTCCAGGAGGTGCCCAATCCGTCAACATTCTGCAGCCAACCAATCGATCCCTGAGGCCAAGGGGAATTACTTCTAACTAGATCAACATCTCCGTCATTATCAATATCAGAACAAGCCCATGAATTCAGGGATGAAGGTTCGTTGATAACTGTTTTCGCGTAATTATCCTGCAATTGTATAATGCCCTGTTCCTCAACATCTGCAGATTCATTCAAATAGAACATATACCCAAATTCCTGTACTGGCCCTAGCCATCCAGGTCCTCCTGACCAATCAGTCTGAAGAGCAGATTCTGCATTTACACTATTATATGAGATGGCAATCGTAAGAAAAAGCAAATATCTACACATGAGTGCCTTTCTACAGCAGAAAGTAAAGTCCTCCATAATGGAAATTCTCAGATCGGTGACACCTTGTTATGGATAGCCTATAATATAACATCTACATTATAATCCCTTATAAAAATACATCCCAGTCGACCTGAGAACAAGGTTTTCGGTGAGTTACTGAGGTCTGTTTCCGGGTGGAATCATATCCGACTGACCACCACCACTGACATCCTTCGTTTCCGGCAGAGGCGGATCACCAATACCAAGTGTGTCAAGAGGTTCGATGCCACCTGTTCGAGACATATGCCCAGAAGATTCAATGATGAGAGAATCTACAGTACTTTCCTGAACCAGTCCGGAATCGGTCTCGATGTTCCCTGGAGAAATATCTGCATCTGCAGCTCCATCTGTTACTACCTGTGAATCATCAGTCGATTCACCACACCCGGGAAGCAGAATTGTGAGGAGTGAAACAAACAGAATTACGGCATTAATCTTATTCACTTGTGTCTTACCTTTCTAGAGCTAAATATCCATTATTATACATTATTTAATACTAAATTTATATGGGAGGTCTGGTTCCGGAGGAAACATCAATCTGTGCATCCTGTTGAAAGCTTCTCGAGCTGATCGAAGGATTGAATCAGTCTAATTGTATGGTTCGGTACCCCGTATTGGATACGTTTCGAACTGCACTGGAATAAGTTACAGTGACTCGAAGAGCTTACAGCCTAGTACCCCGTGGTGGATTCGAACTCGAAAATAGTAATTCGTTCCCGTTATCTACCCTGACACTTGTAATTGATTTCATGTATCATTGAAACACATCCTGAATAGTTGGGAGTTACCATGAAACAGTTCTTTTTCAGATTTGGTACTGTGTTACTTGTCTTTCTTTGTTTAATTCTCACTGCGTCCTGTGGGAATTCTTCTCCGCTGGCGTCTGCTGTAGCTTCAACCGGCACTTTCTATACAATCGATCATTCCTGTACCGTGCTGTCATCAATACCCGCACAATGGATCGATTCGGTTCAGGCAGATGTAAAGCTCCACTACGCTCACACATCCCATGGTGGACAGCTGGTTACCGGTCTTCAAAGAATTGGAGATTCAGATACTGCGTACAAAATGAAAACTGGATCCGGCTATCTGCCTGATGGAAATGGCTACCTTTGCATTTTCGACGGCCAGGAGGGTGAAAGCTACATTACTACCGAGCTTTTCTGGGAATCTGCAGAGGGAATGAATTTCACCAGAGATGTGCTTGATAATAACCCGAGTATAAATGTCTGCATGTGGTGCTGGTGCTCTCAGATGGATTACTATGGTGAAAGTGAGGTCCAGGGATACCTCAATTCAATGAGCACTCTGGAATCAGAATATCCGGATGTTTCATTTGTGTACATGACCGGTAATGCTCAGGCAACCGGATCTGACGGGTACAACCGGTATCTCCGAAACCAGCAGGTTCGTCAGTATTGTCGGAACAACGGGAGAATACTTTTTGATTTTGCCGATCTGGACTGCTGGTACAGTAACTCCGGTGAGTGGGAGCAGCATACATACAATTTCAACGGCAACCGCATACCCTCAGAACACCCTGAGTATTACTGAGAAGAATCAGTGCATAACACACTTGAAAGCTGTGAGAAGAAAGGGTCTGCCATGTGGTGGTTACTGGCCAGGATAGCAGGTTGGGACGGAAGGCAGCTATAGTTCTCCGGAATTATTTGATACTTGATCCATCCAACCTGATTTGATCAGTCAGACTGGCAAGCTTTTCATCCAGTTCTTTCAGATATCTTTTGATCTTCAGATGTTTGGCTATTTTTCTTGCTTTGGTGTAAAGCTCGATTGCCCTCTGGTAACTTCCATTCTTCTCGAAGATCTCGCCACCGGTAATAAATGTTTCCATCGAATTGTAAGTACCGCCGATTACATCTGAAATTTCAATGGATTCTTCGATTGATCTGATACTTTCATCAATCAGACCGAGAGAACTTTCAAGATTTGCCTTTGTGCGGCACGAGGCCTGAATTCCCCATCTTGTATCGATGCTCTTAAACAGCTTGACACCCTCAACTGCCTTATCCAGAGCCTGTTCAAGTTCTCCCTGGAGTTCAAGTGCTTCTGCTATGGTTATTTTAGCCAAAGCAGAGTAAAGGTCACCTTTTAATATCTCAGCGCATTCAAGGGCATTCAGGCCGTATTCCAGAGCAGTATCTCCTTCTTTGTGATTAGTCATGGTGTTCGAAAGTGTGATCCAGCTGGAAAAAAGACCACGAATGTTTCCATTTTCTTTGAATATTTCTACGGCCTGCATCAGGAAATACCTGGCTTTATCGGCCTCAAGTCTGTGGTTGAACAAGTCCCCCAGTCCTCCTAATGCCAGTGCTTCAAGTTCTCTGGCACCAGAGGCTCGGGCAAATTCCAGAGCTATGTTCATCCTGTTCTCAGCTCTGCTCAAATTGCCTGTTCTCATGTACACCATGCCCAGGGTATATGATGCTTCACCGGAAAAACTTCGATTTCCATGTGCAAGAATACTCTCAAGAAGGGATGCAGCCTTGTCATACATGGTCATTTCATTTGCAAAAGCAGCCTGCTTTATCTTCATGATCAGTGAATCTTCAAAATTGATGTCTTTTAGCATTGCGGAAGCATCTCTGAATACACCAAAGCCCTCATCCAGCAGCCCGGTTCTCATGTAGTAATTTCTTAGTACCTTGCTGCAGGCAACAACAACTTCTGCCATTCCCGTCCTTATTGAGTAAGCAACGGCGGCACGTATATCTGAAAGATTTTCAGTTATCTCCTCCATTGCCTGTGCGGAGTCTTCACTGAAAATCGCTTTTTCGTTTTTGGTCAGTAGTCTGCAGTAGTACTCTGCGTGTCTGGTGAGGAGCGCTTCCTTGCGACTGAGATGTTTTTCCAATTTTGCTGAGCTGAAATCATGAAGTAAAGGGTGAAGTAATAATCTTCCTGAAGTTTCTGTCTGAAGAAGGGATTTGTTCCTGAGACCAGCTATGGAATTACGTGATCTGCCGGTGATAAACTCTACAGCTTCCACACTGAAACAACCCCTGAATATGGAGATCTCAGAAAATGTGATTCTTTCCTCTTTTGTGAGCAGCATCCAACTGTAGTCAAAAACCCTTCGCAGACTGCTGTGTCTTCTTTCCCTGTTGTATATCTCTCTCTGAAGAAGTCTGCCTTCCCCCGATATTTCAGACATGATCTCAGAAGGGGACATCCGATTCATCCAGGAGGATGCAAGTACGATACCAAGTGGAACCCCTCCCACCTCTCTGCAGATCTCAGTCACTATTTTCAGGTCATCAATATCCAGTCTGCCATCCACTTCGGGGTTGGAAAGGAACAATCTTACAGGTGCAGATGAAAACATGACCTCAAGAGATGTCTCACTTGGAACATGCATTCCTGAAAGCTCAAAGATGGATTCACCTGCAACATTGAGTCTGGTTCTTGAGGTGACAAGAAGCTTCACATTTTCCGCTGCAAGACAGATCTTTTCCAGGAGAAGAGCCGCACCTATCAAGTGTTCAAAGTTATCCAGCACGAGCAGAATATTCTTGTTTTTTAACAATTCCGGTAACTGGCTGGTGATACTGCCACTGGATATTCTAAATCCAAGTTTAGACAGAATAGCAGGAGCAACCTGACCTGAATGCTCCAGATCAGCCAGAGGGACGAAGCAAAAACCATTTTTGAAATGGCTTTGCATTTTTTCTGCCAGCCTGAGGGCAATTGTTGTTTTGCCAATTCCACCAATGCCGGTTATTGTTAAAATGCGGCTCTCTGGATCCATAAGATTGTCTGTAAGCTCAGAGAGTTCTCTTTCCCTGCCAAAGAAGGATTTCTTCGGTGAAGCCGCACTATTCATTAATAACTCCAGTATAAATGATACACCTTATTGAAACAAAATAACTGATGAAAAGCCTGTCCGACAGCCATCCGGTTAGTTTTCCGATTGCTTCAATTCTTTCATAACCTGTTCCCAGGGAATAAGATTTTCTTTCCTCTCCTCTTCAGTCATGTTATCAATTTCTTCTGCTCTGCGATCCAGTTCTGCTTTCTGCTCACTAATATGAGTCTGATTGAAACCATAGAAAGTCATCTCCCAGATACAGTGAGCTAGAATTTCTGATTCTGTGTGGTTTTTCAGGCTCTCTGGATCTATCTCCATACCAAGCCACTCTTCCCACGGTACAAAATCCAGACCGTATATTGTTTCTGAATCAGCATACTCGTCGTGGTCTGGATTCCCAGTGAATTTGAAATCCGGCAAATCCCTGTTCAGAGTGCCATTTCTTCCCAGGATATCAACAAATGGTTGATCGTCAATTCCTTCAGTGAAAGTTTCTTCCACGAAAAGATGCATTTCTGTCTTGCATGGAACCAGTGATGAGAGGTTCATAAATACCAGTTCAAATCCTTCGTAATTGTTCTCATGGTCTGGATAGGCACTGACAAGAGAATCTTTCACGTCACACCAGTAAGCCCTGCCGAGAAGCTCTCTAAGATTCATCTTAATCTTTCTGATTCTGCAGCATCTGCTGCCTATTGCTGTGGTTCCCAGGGATTAAGCAGGGCTACTCCGCTGATTCCCATATCTTTAGTGTTTCGTGTTACGACGATCAGATCATGAGAAATACCCGTTGCGGCAATAAGACCATCAATTGCAGGCAGTGCATTGCCTTTCAGCTCTGATTGTGCCTGAATTTTTCCCCATACCTCAGCTGTGTGCAAATCAAAATCAATAATTCTATTTCTAAATCGTTCCGTCAAATCATAAGTTACCCAGTTGCTGAGCTCTTCCTTCCTCCTGCCGGAAGATAGTTTCTCGATTCCTTTGTGAATCTCTCCTATAGAAAAAACACTGAGAAACAAATGCGATTCCTCTATTTCGGATATCCATCCGGTGACATTCCGGCTGGGATCCTTTTTTGTCATTTCCGAGATAACACAGGTATCCAGCAGGTAGTTCATAACTCAACATCTCTCGGGATCTCTTTAGTTCTTTCAAAATTCGTGTGAATTCCTGCCAGAGGTGAGTTGCGTAAGAAATTCAGCAGAGTAGTATCCGGTCCAGTGATCCTATTGAACTCTTCTATGGAAAGCACAACTGCAACCTCCCGGCCGTACTTTGTTACGAATTGAGGCTCGCAGAGTTGCGCCTGCTCAACAAGACTGCTGAATTTGTTCTTGGCATCCTGAAGCTGCCAATAGTTTTTACTCATAAGAACCTTCTTTCTTGTTTCATCTAGCCTGTCTAGCCTATTTGAATGATAAAGAAAGAGGCTCCCGGCGTCAATGAGTTCTTGCGCGGAGTTTTTCCAGCATGTCTTTTACAGTGTTCTCAAGGTTCCAGTCAGGTTCCCAGCCCCACTCTTCCCTTGCTGCAGAATCATCAATGGATGCAGGCCACGTATCCGCAATTGCCTGCCGGAAATCCGGTTCATATGTGATCTCAAAATCGGGGATATGCTTTCCTATCTCTGCCGCCAGATCTCCGGCAGTAAAGGATAACGCACTGAGGTTGTATTCACAGCAGTGAATCAGTCTTTCCTTATCTGCTTCTGCCAGATCAATTGTTGCTTTGATACAGTCCGGCATGTACATCATTGGAAGCATCGTATCTTCCTTGACAAAGCAGGTATACCTGCCGTTTTCCACTGCCTTGTAGAAAATATCAACGGCATAGTCTGTTGTACCGCCCCCGGGAAGAGTTTCGGAACTAATGATACCGGGGTAGCGAAGACCACGGATGTCAGCTCCCAGATGTTTCACATAGTAATCTCCAAGAAGCTCTCCGCAAACCTTGGTAACACCGTACATAGTCTTTGGCTTAAGAATTGTCTCCTGGGGAGTATCAAATCTTGGTGTTTCCGGTCCGAATGCTGCAATTGAACTCGGAATAATAATTGTTCCAAGATCAAGCTCAACAGCGGCATCCATGATGTTGATCGACCCGTTCATGTTCACATTCCAGCACAACGCAGGGTGTTTCTCACCTGTGGCACTGAGAATGGCTGCCATGTGATAAATTGTGTTAATTCCGTATTCCCGTACCATGGCAAACACCGCTGCTCTGTCTGTAACATCAAGAACATCACAGGGGCCTGATTCCGCAAGCTTGCCTTCCGGCTTGCGAATATCAGTGGCAACAACATTTTCTGATCCGTATCTTTTTCTTAGTTCCATGGTCAGCTCGCTGCCTATCTGCCCCATAGCACCGGTAACAAGCACTTTTTTCTCTGTCATTAAGCTCTCCGTAAAGGGTTTAGTTTGTTCTGTTACGGCAATACTAAGGATTTATCCTGCGAATTTCAAGTATCCTTGTTCCAACTTCAATATTCTCGAGACCAGAGGTGTCATTCACTGCTGCAAACACAGTATAGCGGCAGTCCAGACGCCTCTGGTTATCAAGCATGATGAAGAACTGACTGCCTCCAGTGTCAATACCGGAATCAGCCATGCCCACAACTCCGTAGAGATAGGACACTGTATTGTTTTCCGCTGGAATTGTATACCCCGGACCACCGTAACCATTACCTTCAGGACAACCAGCCTGGGCAACAAATCCGGGTATCACTCTGTGGAAAAAAATTCCGTCATAGAATCCGGTTTCTGCAAGATACCAGAAACTGCGGCATGTTACTGGAGCATCATCCTTCAGAAGAGTCATTGCAAATTCACCTGCATCGGTAACAAGTAATACCTGCTCGGGTACATCAGTCAGTGCCGGTGCTTCCTCCGGCAGAGTTCCATCCTGAGACATCGCAAAATCTCGGCCTGCGGCGTCTGCAGTTATGGCTCCCACCATCTCGTACTCATCAGTGAGCAGGTAATCTACTCTGTCCTGGGGGACAGTCCATCCCAGTTCAAGAAGAGCAATGAGAGCAGACACTCTTACTGCCCTGTTCCGGCTGCCGTAAAGAGAATCCTCCAGGATTGGGATCTGCCCTACTCCGGAAAGGGACATGTGTCCTACAGGACCGGGGATTGAGGCCAATTCCAGAAGAAGATCGCTTCTTCCTGAGGTTAGTGCTGCATTCATCCTTACATAGGAAGAAACATCATCAAGCATCTCAAACGCAAGACTCGGATTCTTTTGCAATGCAGCGTTCCTCACTGCCCAGCTGGGATCATTGATGAAATCCCGAACGTTATCAGGGGAAAGTGCATTTACATAATAAAGTCGCTGGAGATCAGATAGATCATCAGCATTCACCAGTGGAAGACGATTACCGCTCTCAGAACTATACCTGAGGATAGATGTAAGGTTTTCGGCTGTGACTTCATCATCAGGCACAGGTAAACCTGTTCTACCAGCGAATTCTCTCCACAAGTTCCTTGTATCAGTATCCAGAGAATTCCAGTTCTCGTTTACATACTCAGCCAGCAGATTCACCGGCTCCTGTGAAAGCTGAAAAGCCATTCTGTGAAATTGCCTGAGTATGGCACTTTTGACCAGATCAGGGGTCTCTGGAAGAACAAATGAATCACCATACTCAATAAGAACAGATTCCTGAGAAGTTGGAAATGGATTTCCTTCCAGCATGGAATCAAGTGCCTCCCGGGGTGATGGAACGGTTGCCAGTAAAGCAAACAAAGCGATGCAGATCATAATTCCCTCCATGTTAAATGCCTTTCTCTGAAAAGTAAACTATAATTCATGTCCGGCGAAACCGCCGGTGGCAAGAACAAGAAAGGTTGATATGTCTAATACAATTATCGAGCAGGCACGGATGGGGAAGGCTGACCATGTTGTTCGCCTTGCACTTAGGAATGAGAGTCTATCGCTGGAGGATGCACTTCGGAAAATAGCTGCAGGTCATGCAGTAGTTCCGTCCAACAACACCAGAGCTATTCCCGACCCATGCATCATTGGCGGTGGAAGCAGAATTAAGGTGAACGCCAACATCGGCAGCTCCATGGATCACGAATCAATGGACGAAGAGCTTGAAAAACTGAAGATGGCTGTATCCTCAGGTGCACATACAGTAATGGATCTTTCAACAGGCACAGGCTGGAAAACCATACTTGAAGGTATCACTGCATCAAGCCCTGTTCCACTGGGTACTGTTCCGGTCTATCAGGTTTTCGGAGTGGCCATGGACAAAGGGCAGGATGTAGCTGATGTATCTCCTGAAGAGATTTTTTCTGCCGTCGAAGATCACTGCAAAGCTGGAGTCGATTACCTGACACTGCACTGTGGTGTTACCAGACGATCAGTTGCCCTGCTCCGAGCCCAGGGACGGAAGATGGGAATAGTTTCCAGGGGTGGCTCTCTCATGGCAGAGTGGATGGAAAAACGGGGCGAGGAGAACCCTCTTTACACCGGCTTTGATAGAATATCGGAAATTTTACGTGAGTACGATGTTACCTACTCTCTCGGAGATGGA
>JAOZRM010000210.1 GCA_029940175.1 Candidatus Sabulitectum sp.
TCTTGTGCAATAAGCGTATCACTGAGGCCGCCAAAACCGCCAACTTTATCAAGACCGATAAAGAATGCTACACCAAGACCAATGAACATGGTTAAAATATAGAGCATTCCAGTCATTGCTAAAGCATGCATACCGCCAAGATATGTGTATAGCATTATCAGCGCCGCAGAGATAACTACGGCCCAGTTCCAGCTTACACCAAAAAGAGGAGCCATTACACTGGCGCATGTCTGCAACTGAACATAAGCGAGAACAATGTAGGCAATAAGGAAAGCAATTGCTGATATTGATCTGGCCTGGCTTCCGAAAAGTGTTTCTATCATTTCACTTACAGTGTGTACATTTTTGCTTCTGTAGTGTTTTGCAACAGTGAACCCGATTATGATCATACCGATTGCTGTTGAGATATTGTACAAAATTGGCTGAAGGGTCATGGTGTTATACGCTGTTTCACTTACACCGATTGTACTCATCCCTCCAAGCCACTCAGCAGCGACGACAATTGCGCATACAATTGTTCCAAGGTTCCTGCCTGCAATCAGATAATCACTTGCAGATTTGCTGGCAACCTTTCTTGAAAGAAGACCAAGCACTATAACGAGAACAAAATATACCAGAATAGTTATGCTGTAGATGTTCATAAATCCATCCTTGGCTGGTTGTTTAAAGGGTTTGAGAACTTTCTGAGAGTGATCTGCCATGAACAATTGCGCGGGCCATTGCCATGGAATTAAGTCTGTTAATTTCGTCATCGGAACGTGAATTCAAAACAGCTGGAACAGTTGCTCCAAAAACAAGTCCACCCCATGTGGCACTTCCGTGAAACTTGTAGCTTTTTCCAAGCGCATTGGCAGTTTCAAGATTCGGTGCAAGTATCATATCAACCTGACCGCAAACCTGAGAATTTGAAAGTTTTTTTGTAAAGGCACATTCTTTAGAGATTGCAGCATCATACCCAAGTGGACCTTCAACAATAAAGCCGGGAAGTTGACCTCTGGCAGACATTACTTCGAGAGCCGCTGCATCAACAGTTGACTGAATCCTGTGGTTAACAGTTTCTACTGTTGAAAGTGCAGCTACTTTGACGGGATCTATACCAAGAGCTTTCCAGAGTGGAGATGTATTTGTTATAACCGCAGTTTTCTCCCTGAGGTCCGGGTTTATAAGTATTGCATTATCCGTTACAGCCAGTAAGCGAGGAAGAGAAGGCATCTGGAAAAGACTCAAGTTAGAAAGAACCGAAGATACTTTGATGCCAGTTTCAGAATCAAGAATGGCTCTTATGTAACCTTTAGATTTGACACTGCCTTTAACAAGGATCTGTGCTCCCTGGTTCTTTACAGCACTTACTGCATCACGATTCATCTGTTTTTCGGAATTCGAAGGCAGAATATGATAAAGAGCTGGATCATCTCCTGATTCCTTTACGACCTTTTCCAGTAATTCTCCGGGACCAGTCAGAAAACACTTACCGATGAAACCCAGTTCATGTCCTGTTTTCAAGCTGGCAATAACTCTAACATCTGCTCCACCGGCAACAGATACTGTCACAGGTGGCAGATTTGATACGGCACTGATAAGCTCATCAAAACGCCTGATACCCATCACACACTCCTAACACCATATGAAACTGCCTTGAATACTCCATTGTCATCTCTGAAATCGTGAAGTGGGTCCACAGCCTTTCCGTGAAGAATACAATCAGGCCATTCAAGAGTTTTCTCGCTACCCTCTAGAACCCTGAGAACAGCCGAAGCGATGGCTTCATTCTCATTTCCACCAGGGAAAACAAAAACATCAGCAAGCTTACTGCACTTCCTGGCTATCTCTTCCGTGAGATATTTTGCATTTGCAACACCACCAGTAAGAACAATACCGTGAATATCAAAATCAAGAACCGAGGCCATAGCTCCGATCTCTTTACAGATCTGGTAGATCATGGCATCGAAAATGAAACCGGCAAATTCATCTCCTTCTTGTGCTCTGCGATAAACTTCTCGTACATCTTTTGTGCCGAGGTAAGCGTACAGACCTCCTGCGCCATAAAGCTTTTTATAGAGCTCATCTCTGGTATACAAACCTGAGAAGCAGGCTTCAAAAAGGGGAATAGGGGGAACGCCCCCGGCTCTTTCCGGTGTGAATGGAGCACCTTCCATGCGGTTGTCACTGTCAATGATCTTGCCACCGGCAAGTGGAGCAATGGAGTATCCTCCACCAAGATGGCAAGCCACACATCTGATCTCATTGAAATCAAGGGAGAGTTTTTCTGAAAGCTGCCGAACTGTAGCACGAATATTAAGGGCATGCACATATGAGAACCTGGGCAATTCAGGAACTCCAGATATTCTGGATATTGGAGTTATCTCATCAACTCCAACGGGGTCTGCGACAAAAGAAAGAGCATTCATTGAAGAAGCAACTCGAAACGCAAGAGGGGCACCAAGGTTTGATGCATGGTGATAAAAGGGAGTGTTAAGGCTGAAATCAGCCAATTCACTGTTCAGCACAATGAGACCACTGGGTACAGGAGGAAGCATTCCTCCCAGTGCTCCAACAGCCAGAACGGTTGCGTCTGCAGGAAGATTTCTCTTAAAATACTCTCTTACCAGTTCCTCACGGTAATCAACCTGTGCTGATATACCTGGAAAACGACTGAACATATCATCGGGATGTTCTATTGTTTCGTTACAAAATAGATTCAGTTCTTTGTAATTGGTAATAGAATAAATAGAACATTTTGTTGTAGTAGAACCGGTGTTAATAACAAGTATAAATTCCCCGCTCACTGAAACCTCCTACACTCATTAAAAATAGGGCATTCCTAGTACGCTGGTCTGAAATTAAAATACGGGTCAAACATATTCTAAATTAGCAGAAGTAAACAGGGCAAATTACTAACAGGTATTCCAAAGTCATGTGGCGTGCTAGAATCCCATAACTAGAAGTTTCACAAGAAGATAACAGCATGAACACTACCCTTTGAGTCATATCCAGCCACAAATTGCATAATGATTACCAGGAAGAAGGACTTGAAGATGACAATTTCAGGTTGAACAATAGCTGTTTTTGATCTCTTTTCTTATTGACTCGTGGTGCAAAAGTACTATGTTCTAAACAGGTAGCTAACATTACACATTATAGTCAATTTAATTATTGATTACGTTAGATTACCTTGTGGTTAATTTTACTTAGCATTGGGTAGCTGTAGCGAAAGTGGAATGCAAATGAAACTCAAAAAAGGATTAGGTCTTTTAGATGTTTTCAGTATCGCGACAGGAGCAATGATAAGTTCAGGTATTTTCATTCTACCCGGACTTGCTTTCGCTCGAAGCGGTCCTGCTGTAATTGTATCTTATTTCCTTGCAGGTCTTTTTGCCCTAATTGGTATTTTCAGTGTTATAGAGCTTTCTACTGCCCTGCCGAAAGCTGGAGGAGACTACTATTTCATAACAAAGAGCCTGGGACCGTTCATTGGCACTGTATCCGGTTTCTTGAGCTGGTTTGCTCTATCTTTAAAAAGTGCTTTTGCTATTTTTGGTATATCAGGAATAATCTATTATTTCACCGGTTTTCCAGTGTTGATCTCATCTGTGATTGTTTGCTTGTTTTTTGTGATATTGAATTCAGTTGGAGTAAAAGAATCTGCCAGATTGCAAGTGACACTTGTGGTTGGGCTGTTGTTGATATTGGGTCTTTACCTGGTTTTCGGATTCTCAAAAATGAATAACACTCATTTTTTTCCTTTCCTAACCCAGGATATTAATTCGGTGTTTGTCACAGCAGGTTTCATATTTATTTCTTTTGGTGGACTGTTGAATGTTGCAAGTGTCTCTGAAGAAGTTAAGAATCCGAAAAGGAATATTCCTCTCGGAATGATACTCTCAGTGGTAACTGTTACTGTGATGTACACTCTGCTTCTTATTGTGACAGTTGGTGTTTTACCGGCGCAGGAATTTTCCGGTTCTCTTACGCCTCTTGCCGACGCTGCCAGAAATATCTTAGGTCCCACAGGATTTTACATCATTACAATTGCAGCTCTGCTAGCTTTTGTTACTACGGCAAATGCCGGGATAATGTCTGCGTCGCGCTACCCGCTTGCTTTGAGCAGAGACAATCTTCTTCCTAAAGGGATCAGCAAGGTCAGCAGGCAGTTTAAAACACCAGTTCGCTCGATTGCTGTTACAGGTATTCTCATAATCCTTGCTTTGCTCATACCATTGGAAACCCTTGTGGAAGCTGCTTCAGTAGTTATTCTCACTGCATATGTAATGACTAATGTAGCAGTACTCGTTCTCCGCGAAAGCAAACTGAAGAATTACCGTCCCAGTTTCAAAGCTCCACTCTATCCATATCTGCAAATTGCAGGCATTCTGATATTCACTTTCTTCATCATCGATCTTGGCCTGGAAGCAATTGAGATCAGCATCGCTTTTCTTGCTGCGGGTGCAGGAGTTTATCTTTTCTATGGAAGAAAAAATTACAAGGGTGAATATGCTCTCTTGCACTTGTTGAAAAGGATCACTGATAACAGGTTGTCGGAGCACATTCTTGAATCTGAATTTAGAAATGTTTTAATCGAAAGAGAAAACATAAGGCAGGATAAATTTGACAAGCTGGTTAAATCAGCAATAATTCTCGATGTGGAGAATACACTGGAAATTAAGCAGTTATTTGAAATGATAGCGGACAATATAAGTGACAGTATTCATCTTCCAATTGATCGAAACGCTATCATTACTCATCTGGAACGGAGACAACAAGATTGCAATACTGCTATCACTCCATTTATTGCAGTTCCACACATAATTGTGGAAGGAAGTGATCATTTCTTTCTTATGCTGATCAGATGCAGGAATGGAATTAAATTTACCAGCAAAGAAAACTCCGTGAAAGCTGTATTTGCCTTTGTAGGAACTAAGGATGATAGGATTTTTCATCTGAGAACATTGGCAGCCATTGCTACCCTTGTTCAGAAGGACAGCTTCGAGGAGAAATGGCTGGGAGCAGAAAACATCCATTATTTGAGAGATATGCTTCTGTTGAGTGACAGGGAGAGATTCGCTCTGAATACCAGAAATGACAGTCTTCCAGAAGAAGGCTGAGTA
>JAOZRM010000211.1 GCA_029940175.1 Candidatus Sabulitectum sp.
GACTGTACAGATGACATGAATGCAATGGCTATCGGTGATAACGGTCTGGCTTTAGGAACAGCTGACGGTGGTGACACCTGGTATCCCCTGTCAAGCGGTGTTGCAGAGAATCTGAATGATATTTTCATGGTGACTCCAAACATAATTTACGCTGTGGGAAATCTAGGCACAATAATCAACTCCAGTAACTCTGGGCAAACCTGGACATTGCAACATCAGAACAAATTACGAAATGGCAGCCGGTCTACCGATCTCCATTCTGTTAATTTCGTTAATGTCTATACCGGTTGGGCAGTTGGAGACGGAGGACAGATCCTCTATTCTGAGAGCGGCGGAGAGAAATGGATATTTCAGCCAGGAGGAAGATTCCCAGACGATCTGCTGGGTATTGGCGGAGTAAACAGTGAAAGTGCTGTTTCCATCGGAGCCAACGGCACAGTTATTCTGTACAACTCCACATCAGGGGTTGAGGATACTCCGGACAAACCCCTGGGTATTACTGAACTGGTGCTTTCTCCAAACCCGGTAAGAGCATCCGCACAAATACAATTCACTCTGGATGCCCCAGGTAATGTTGACATCACTCTTCATGATCTTTCAGGAAGAATAGTAGACAGAATCTTCTCAGGAGAGAAGGTTGCAGGCAATCACAATATTGATTTTAACGGTAGAACTCAATCTGGTGATCTGCTGCCAATGGGAGTTTACATATGCGCTCTGCGCAGTAACAACAGAACAGTCTCACTCCCCATGATTCTTATTCGCTGAGATCACATGGATGGGAGTTGCTCATTTGAGCAACTCCCGTTCCAGAAGATTGATCTTTTCCAGATATGAATGAAGTGGTTCAAGGTTATATAAGAGCCTGAAAACCTTCAGTGCACGCTCCCCATGTTTTCTACTATTCAGAATACAGTAAATTTCAAAAAGAAGCTTTGCTCTCTGTTCATCCTCTTTGCATGAAACAAGGATTTTATCCAGATTCTTAACTGCCTGATCTGGTTCTGTTTGAGCAAGGATCAACTCGTCGAGAAGTCTGCTTCTGAACTTGAGTTCATCATCGCCAGTCTCTTCTATACCGTCACGGACTTTTTGATTAAGTGTTCCGGCTTCAGAATATTTCCTCTCTCTGAAGCAAAGGTCTGCCCTTTCAAGCAAACACTCACACAATTCCTTCTTCTGATCTTTTTTGTCAATAAGAAAAAGAGCTTTGGTGTAACATCCTTCCGCCTCAGAAAACCTTTCAAGTAATTTGTACAGATTTCCCAGTTGGATAATATCCGGAACCATACTTGTTCCATGAACCAGTTTTTCGTTTATTGAAAGGCTCTCTCTATAGAAATAGACAGCATTCCCATATTCTCCCTGTCGGACAAGAAGACGTCCGATGTTCCATAATGCGATAGCAGTTCCTGAACCATCCCTGAGTTCACGTACTGTTTTTAGATTCTCTTTGTAATACACCATTGCTCTTTTGTATTCACCCTGGCGAACAAATACTGTTCCCATATTTCCAAGGGTAGCCGCAATTCCAGCCTTATGCCCAAGCTTCCTTTCAATGATCAACTCTTTCTCAAGGCATTCCATGGTTTTTGAATAATTTCCTTCACTGGAGTAGGCTATTCCAAGACTTCCAAGGGCTTTTGCTTCCTCTCTCAAGTCACCCAGCTCAACGGAAATGTTCAGATAACTCTTGAAATAGTCTTTTGCAACCGCATGTTTCCCCCTTGTAAATTCAATTATTCCCATGTTTGCGTATGCAATTGAAGTCTGTCTCAGGTTCGATTCACCGCTGGACAACTCAAGCTGTTTCCCATAGTACTCCATTGCCATATCAGGATCACCCTTGCGCCAGTAGATCACACCAATACTACCCAGAACTTTAGCAATTCCATTCTGATCACAAATAGTAGAAAAGATTGAGATAGCTTCTTTCAGATTCTTCAAGGCTTCATCATTCATACCGTTAATGGAGAGCTGTCTCCCCAGCAGATAGAGTGCTTCCGCAATCTCGGGTTTACTATCAATCCTCTCGGCAAGTTTGAGAATTGATCTATAGGTTTTCTCTGCCTTTTTCCAGTCACCCGATACCCGAAGAACCAAAGCTTGATTTGAAAGAATACCAATGTATTTCAGTAGTGACTCCAGAACAGGAATATCTCCGAAGCCGGGAAATCTCATTGATTCGAAGACTGCAGAATCACTGGTCATTAGAATTTTTTCAGTCCAGAAGTAGAAGTGGTTCAGCTTATCATACATTTCCAATGCATCGTGATTCCTGTAATTAGTCCTGGCGTGGTCTGCCGCAATCTCATAAAAATGAATGGCTTCTTCAAGCATGTCCGCCTTTTCATAGTGATACGCCAGGTCGATGGAATGATCCATGTCATCAGGAAAAAGCTTAAGTGTGGCCTCTGCGGCCTTTTTGTGAAGGTTTCTCAGATCACCCCTCAACTGCATGTCGTAAGAAGCGTCACGAAGCAGAGGATGTCTGAATGAATACAAACTGTCTGCAGGTGAAGAAGTCCAGACCAATTCCCTTTCCCCGGCAGAGAGTAGAGTTAAGGTATCTTTGGATTTTCGCATCTCAGAAAGAACTTCTGAATCAAACTCCTGACCAAGTACAGAAGCAGAATGTACCAGCTCTCTCAAAGCTTCTGGAAGTCTGTCAAGCCTGGCGATAATGACTGTTTTGATTCCTGCGGGGATTTCACGATCCATTCGCACCATGCTGGCAATACCGCTGGCATAACGAATTATGTCGTTCTCCTGTAAATAAAGACAGAATTGCTCCAGATAGAACGGGTTCCCCTGTGCTCTGGAGATTATAAATTTACTCAGCTCATCTTCAGGAGGACTCCCGATAAGATTTGTTATCAATTCCAGAGAGAATTCATCTGCAAGAGAATCCAGAATGATTTCCATACATGGAACACTCTCTTCGAAATCAAGAATAGGCTTTGATCCATCATCATTGAACCTGCTGGATGCCATGACTATCAGAGGGTAATCTTTCAAACTCCTTAAAATAACTTCGAAAGCTTTGCTTGAATCGCTGTCAAGCCACTGCAGATCCTCAATAATTATGATTGTGGGATGCAGCAAAGAGAATGCAATAAAGAGATCTTTTATAGCAGAAAGTGTGTTCTCAAACCGTCCGGCAGCGTCAAGGGTCTCATAGAATGATCCTCCCCAGTGAAATCCCAGCATTGCACCCACAACCGAATGTAAATTCTCAAGAGATTCAACAACAAGATCCGATGCAGCAGTGTCCTCAATTTCAAGAAGATCCTCTATCAGATCTTCCCATATCTCCTCAAACACAATCTTGTTCTCAGTTCTTGTTCGAGAATCTCCCTGGTTGAAGAATTTCCTCAAATAGCTTGTGAATGGGTTTAAACTTTTCCTTAGAACATCATCTGTCTTGAGAATAATTGTTCGAAACGAATTGGATAGTTTTTCAGATAGTTCAAAAAGGTACCTGGATTTACCTGTGCCCAGATCCCCATAGGCGTACAGAACAACTCCAGTTTTGCTCTCCATGGTTAATCCGACAAAATCCGCAGCACTCTTCAATTCCTGGTATCTTCCCACGAACTTGTCGCTGATAAAACTCCTGCTAACTCCCCTTCTACCACCAGCAAGCTCGAAAACATCAACTGCCTTCTTCTTCCCCTTTAACAACAGAGGTTCCATGGCAATAGTCTGATACTCTATATCCAGCCCACTCAGTACTTCAGCAGAAAGAAAGATTTGATTCCAGTCGGCGTTACCGGCTAATCTCGCAGCAGTATTAACCACATCACCTATTGCTGTATAGGTATGCCTGAGTTTTGATCCAAGCGCTCCTGTAAATGCAATACCTTTGGTAATTCCTGCACTGACATCCCAGCGGGTATCTTCACGCACTGATAGAATGAACTCAATGGCTCTTTCAATGTTGTTCTCGTATGCAACAGGTGCCCCGAAAAGAACCAGAGCTGTTGCACCTTTGTCATCAAAGAACAATCCATTGAAATATCCTCCGAATCCAGCGGCGCTGTTCAACAGCATACTGGTAAATTCGTTCAATTCCTGAAAACTGTTCACTTCCCGGAATGAGATAAAAACTGGTACTACCTCACGGAACTCTCCGTTTAACTCACCAATCCCAAGCACCCTCCGGTGGGTGAAGAAACCTGCTATTCTTGCACTGACCTCAACTGATTCATTAACGTCTTTTTTGCAGAAACTGTAAGAATCAGTACTGGTAGATATCTCCTGACTGGAAGAGTTTTGAACAAAAACGGTCTCGCCTGGAGCAGAAGCAGCAGTAGCACCTGCAGAATCTTCAAGGGCCTTGCCCTTGAAGAAAAACGCCTTTCTTCTGGCTTTCCCAACAATGCCCCAGGAAACCAGCCCCTGAGAGACACCAATTCGCACAGTAATTGAGAATGTACCAAATCGAGTGATTCCAGGCTTTCTGGTGAACTGATTTTGAATCATCTCCACAAGTGGCTCTAACTCATTCATCTGCTTCGATGGAAAAATTGCGCTTATAGCATCACCTGGGAATGAAGCTACAAAACCACCAAAAGAGTGAATTTCCTCAACTATTGGCTGAAAAGTATCATTCAAGACTTGGGAAAGAACCTCAGATCCCTCTTTCCCAAATCGATACAATTTTTCTGACATGGGGGTAAAACCGGAAATATCAATAAATACTGTTGTCGCCTCTATCTGACCCTTGCGGATTCTGTTGACAACCATATCATGAATAAAGCGTGGAATAACATCCAGCAAAAAGAACCCCCATAAAGGAGAAATCAACACTTACCACGTTAGAAAATGTAATATATCATCCACAGGAAAGAAAATACATAAGGTGAATTAATGGATTGGAACTGCCCCCACTTTTGGTATTGAGCCATCTGTTGGCACGCCCGATGTGGGCTGACTCGAAATATAAGGCTGTCTAGACCCTGATCAGCTTACGTCCCAAATACGCTCTTATGTACTCCAGATCTAGGACTTACCGTAACCCTTTGGTTAACGCTAAAGAACTCCATGATGAAATGGTCGGTGATAATCTTACCAGAAAACAGCTCGCTCAAAGAC
>JAOZRM010000212.1 GCA_029940175.1 Candidatus Sabulitectum sp.
CCTGTAGTTTTCTTCTGGGCCTGCAAACCTTACCTGGGTGAGTGGAGGTACAAGGGTGAATCACACAAGGCAATGCTTCTTGACGCAGGACATGTGTGTCAAAATTTGTATCTTGCAGCTGAAAGCCTGAACCTGGGCACTGTGGCAATAGCAGCATACTCGCAGGAAAAAGTTGATGAACTGCTCAAACTGGACGGGAAGGATGAGTTTGTAGTGTACCTTGCTCCAGTGGGAAGAGTGGAGAATAGCTGAAAATCAGGGTAGGTTTTTTCGCTTATTTATCGTATACTCAGCATTCGCAATTACATGATAACTTATTGATGCAACCTGACTTAGGCATATTTATTATGGAAATACAGTTTCCTGAAACCATTCATGGAGTTTAATTGAGTAGTTCAGACGTAGAAACAGCTCCTAAATTTGGCACTTTTCTTGGGGTGTTCACGCCTAGCGTTTTGACCATCCTCGGTCTTGTTCTTTACCTCAGAATAGGGTGGGTTGTAGGTAATCTGGGGCTGCCCGAAACCATTCTGATCGTACTCATAGCAAGCTCAATAACATTCATCACCGGGCTAAGCGCCTCTGCAATTGCAACCAATATCAAAATTGGCGTGGGTGGTGAGTACTACATGATATCTCACAGTCTCGGTCTTGAATTTGGAGGAGCCATCGGCATACCTCTTTACCTCTGTCGAACTCTCAGCCTGACCTTTTACAGTTTCGGACTTGCCGAGGGTGTATCACTTATGGTAACTCGATGGGTGGGTCAGATGCCGGAATATGCTGTCCCGGCAATTGCTGCAGCTATAATTATTGTGGTTACTGCCCTCTCTGGAAAAAGTGCGTCACTGGCACTGAAAATGCAGATCCCAATAATGATCGCTGTAGCTGTCTCAATAGCTGCGCTTATAATCGGTGCAGTTTCCACTGGTTACAGAGCACCTGAAATGGTGTCCACATACAGAACAGCTCCCCAGGGCTTCTGGTATGTTTTTGCGATCTTCTTCCCTGCCGTGACTGGCTTCACTGCAGGAATAGGGATGAGTGGTGATCTTAAGAACTCAAGAAAGAGCATTCCAAGAGGAACGCTGCTGGCGGTTCTTACTGGAACAATAATATATGTACTCGTTCCTGTTATTTTTTCAGTAACCAATGCAGTTGGTTTTGAAGAACTGGCACAACCGGGTGTAGAAGCTTGGACAACCACAGCATTTCTTGGAAGTTTGCTTGTGTTCGCAGGAATGTGGGGAGCCATACTTTCATCGGCATTTGGCAGCGCACTCACAGGCCCAAGAGTTCTTCAGGCCCTTTCAGAAGACAGGCTTGCTCCTAAATTTCTTTCCAGGCTATCAGATAAAGGTCAGCCTGCAATCGCAACATGGATAACAGGAGCTCTTGCTCTTACTGCTGTTCTTCTTGGCTCTCTGAATGCTGTAGCTCAGTTTGTCACGATCCTCTTTCTGACTCTTTACGTTATCATAAATTTCAGTGCTGCACTGGAAAAACTGGTTCGCGATCCATCTTATCGCCCAACCATAAATGTTCCCTGGTATGTATCAATACTGGGCTCTCTGGGTGCCATATTTGTTATGCTGCTACTTAATCCAGTAGCCTGCTTAATTGCCATCATAATTGAAGTATTGATTTACCTGACACTTCGAAGAAAAGCTCTTGGAAAAAGGTGGGGTGATGTAAGAGCAGGTTTCTGGTTTGCTCTTACAAGACATGCTCTCATAAAACTTGAGGCACACAAGGTTGATCCCAGGAACTGGCGCCCGAACATTACTGTTTTCACCGAGGAGATCGAAGAAGAGATTGATATGGTATACCTGGCAACCTGTTTCAATCAGAAAATGGGCGTGCTGAATGTATGCAGGATATTCGAAGGATGGCTCAGCAGAGACAATCTCAACATTGGGAAGATGGAATCTTTCATGAAGGAAACTCTATCCGATCATGGTCTCTCCGCCTTCTGCAAGGTGAATGTTTCACCTGATTTCATCCAGGGAGCAATTGATGTGGCCCAGATCAACGGAGTGGGTCATCTCCGGTCAAATACTGTGATGTTCGGATGGCCAAACGACGATGTCAAACTGGATCTGATGCTGATGATCATGCGCACCATCTCCAAAATAGGCAGAAGCACAGTCATAACCAAAGTAGCAGATTTAATGGATCAAAATAATTTCAAACAAATAGACATCTGGTGGGGTGGCATGGAAAACAACGGAGACATGATGCTTCTTCTTGCACACCTGTTGCGAATGAATCCAAGGTGGAGAAAAGCGAGAATTGTGCTGAGATCCATAGTGGAAGACCCAGCCGGTAAGGCTGAGGTGGAGAAGTGTCTCTCCGACACAATCAGCTCTGTAAGAATCAAGGCTGAAGGAGAGGTTATTGTAAACGACTCCCGAGCCAGCATTGCAGAAGTAATAAGAGACCACAGCCAGCATGCGGACATTACTTTCATGGGATTGATGATACCGGAAAGCGGGCGCGAGCATGAGTACAGCAAGAAACTCATAGAACTCTCAGAAGGGCTGCAGTCGGTTGTTTTTGTAAGAAATGCCAGCGAGTTCTCAGGCAAACTGCTGTAACGCCACGCCGTTAACAATCTCTATCTATCTTATTACCTGGTGGAAAACTTTCATTACAAATTCACAGCACAACCCTGTACCCGAAGATTGTACCTGTGCGCCTCTGTACAGCCGAGAAGTAACCATTGCCGTTGTAGTAAATGTTACTGATTGACGAGTCAGGCAGACAGTAGGTATCAAGATATGTGCCGGATCTGTCAAACCGGTCAACCATAGTGACAGGGGCTCTGTCAGATATATTTCGCCCCCTGGACATTTCACCATTATGCATGACATTAAGAAATACCATATTAAGTTCGCCGTGAGGGCCGATACACAAAGATGAATGTCTTGAAAAAGCCATCCCCCGGAAAGTGTTGGTTTCTTCATGATAGTAGCTTGTGCATTCAGTGATCTCAAAAGGCATTTCCCTGGTCTCTATCCACGAACTTGATCTTTCACTGATGCATCCAAATACCAGCTTGCTTTCATACATACCCATATACACAACAGAGTCCGGGTGCAGAAAAATACCCCATACAGTGCAGTATGCTCCACTATTGGGATAAGTAACCCATTCCCCGTCACCAAAGCTGTAAAGAATGCTGTCGGATTGAATGTCTACGATGTGCACATCTCCACCAGGTTGTCTCTTGGAAAAAACAGCCAGTCTGTCACTGTCAATAAACGAAAAATCCATTGGCCGTTCAACTGCACCCAGCCTTCCTATCAAAACACCATCTCTGCTGAGCAGCTCAATAAAGGAAAGACCGTTGTTGATCACACCAATGGTATCTCCGCACACATCAACCTGACCTATACCGGCAAAAAAGCCAGGGCCCTCTCCTCCTTCGCCGAATTTCCATAAAATTGTTCCTGTGGTATCCATACACACAAGAGACTGTGTGGCTTCATCGGTAACAATCAAAGTATCCCCGGTTAAATGAACAAATAGCGGATCGAAGAAGGGCGGATTCGGGTGATACTCTCCGCCGAAAGAGTGAATTCCTTCAAAATGAAGATCGTACTGTATGGAATCCTCCCAAAGCCCAGTAGCTGAAGACTCCATGTAATCTTCCCACTTCTGCAGGGTATCCTGCATGAGGCTTGTTGAATCCTCCGCAACAAGCAAAGAATTGTCCTCTTCACTCACGGAACATGAAGTGAGTAGAAGTATGCATAAAAGAAGAATTGTTACCTTTCGCACCTCGCACTCCTAACAAAACAATTGCAAATGAGCTTCTTAATGGAAACCGGGTCACAAATCCAAAAAATACAATTTCTGATAACCATCCAGAGGATCCAGTTCCCAGGCCAGTATCCCCTGCTCTGTAATTTCTGTGTTCCAACAGCTGCTGAACTCAGGAAAAACAGCATGGCGAAGAAGGCTGCCATTTAAATCGTAAATATCAAAGAATAAGTCTCTACGTGTTCCAAGGCTTACCCATAAGTTTCCGTCGGGTCCGATTCCCACATCACCGGTCAGATTCTTGTAGATTGCAGGATGAAACTCAAAACGGGGAGGCCTGCCGCCACTTAGAAAGCGATAGTAGGCATTCATGTTGTTTATCTCACCGGCAATCTCTTCCGGTGTTTTTTCGACAGGAAGTACATCTCTAGTGAAATTGAGTATCTCAACACCGCTGGAGTCCCAACTTATAACCCTGTATTCGAATGGATCAGGTGGTGTAAAGTATGTATTTCCATTTCCGTCAGAGGAAGTGTTGAGTTTGTTGAATACGACAAAAATAATTTCTTCAGATGCATTTGAATATAGATCAGGACTGGCCTCCATGGAGTCCTTCCATAGCAGTGTTTCCCAACCCTCCTCACCCCAGTTGCATATTGTCACGGTATGACGAATGAAATCATTTGTTGTGTCTTCGTCATACCTGCAAACCACCATCTTGCTGTTGGAAATGGCCGATATTCCGTAAGGAGAATTATTAGCCCACAAGCCAATTTCCTCCACAAACTCAAGTGAATCATCGAAAACCACATACCCGCATTTGTTAGACTCGGCAATAACAAGCCTGCCATCCGGCAGTACTGTCAAACCTTTAGGCCGTGCGAGCTCACCGGGGCCATCGCCCCTCCTTGAAACCTGCTGGAGATAATTCCCCTGAAAATCAAAAACCTTCACACAGGTACCAATATCGTCGAGTACAAATATTCTACCCTGTCTATCAATTGCTGCAGCGGCTATGGACCAGAAGGTGTTTGTAGAGTCACCCATTTCCTCTCCGATCTCAAAAACCAGCTGAAGTGTATCTACTGGAAGAAACAAATGATCTGCATTTGATGATTCAATGTCTTCCTCCCCGCAACCGGCAATCAGTATCAGCAGTAGAATAGCATTAAAGCATAATGAAACAGGCAAATTCATCTTCCTCTATTCATAGATAGTCCTCTATATTCCAATGGAGATAGTCCTCTGTATATGCAGTTCATTCAGTTGCGTGATAACAATCGATAAATTCTCTGGGTGATTGAATCTCAATA
>JAOZRM010000038.1:0-13030 GCA_029940175.1 Candidatus Sabulitectum sp.
AAAATGACCTGTGCCCATTTCGGCTATATGCTTGATACTCCAGGGTTTGACAGTGATGACAGAAGGGCCATTCGTGCCGGCTGGGAAGTAGACCCTGTTCGTAATGCTATTAGATCAATTCATATTGACGGAGACGAACGACTCTGGGTGGCCACAGGCAGAGGAGAGCATCCATCTCCTCGGTTTGAGATCTATGACAGCTCCGGGAACCACATCTGCACCTATGAAACAAACCTGCCTGCTGAGATGAGATGGGGATATTGGGGACTAGTTTTCGGCAATGACAGAATCCTCGCATTTGATAACAATCCGGAAGATTTCTCAAAAGTGCTCATATATGAAATAGAGCTGCATTAACGGATTTAAAAATGCGCGAGGTAGTTTGTGGTAACAGGATATTATTGATTACTTCGGGCTTAGTTTTCGCTCGAGCCACCAGCTGTAAACTACTGGTACTATCAGCATACTGAGAAATTCCAGGATCATTCCACCGAATACCGGAATAGCCATTGGCCTGGCAAGAGTGCTTCCGCGACCGGAGGCCAGAAGAACAGGGATCAAAGCCGCTATTGTGGTTACTGTGGTCATTACAGCAGGTCTTATTCGCATTGTTCCCGCCTGCAAAACAATTGCTCTCAAATGTTTCACAGTGGCAGGCTTCTCCTTCTTTACCATTCTTGTAATGTTTGAAGCCATAAGAACTCCGTCATCCACGCAAATGCCAAGAAGAGCAATGAAACCAACAACCACTGCAACCGTAATGTTTATCTGATCCGGAGCTGCGGCTCCTGTTAAACCTGCATTCTCAAGACTTCTGTGAACTGCAGGCCAGAGCCTGAGTCCAAGCAACCCGCCGGATACCGCAACAGGAATACTGCCTGCAAATATTATCGCCGGTACGGAAAATGTTCCAAATTCGGCATACATCAACAGAAAGATCGAAAGCAGGCAGACTGGGAGCAGAAGAATGAAACGCTTTCTGGCTTCCTGCTGATTCTGCCAGTCACCTACCCATCTGTACCAGTACCCCTCCGGTAGATTAAGAACTCTGTCCTCAGGAGCCATATTCCGTTCTTCTCTGATGATGTCTCCGATGACCCTGTCAGCCTCCTGAATAAGACTTCCCTGATCTCGGCCGGAAGCATTCAGCATCAGGTAAGCCACCGGATCTCCATCAACAGATCTTATTGCAGCAGGGCCGGGTTCGGTGGTAATAGCAGCAACCATAGACAGAGGATACTGTGTTCCATCCACAGACGAGACGAGTACACTTTCAAGGTCACCTATCCGGTCTCGAAAGTCCTTAAGATATCTTACTCTTATGAGATTGGAAGAGAATCCATCCACTATCTCACCGGCAACCACTCCACCGATCGCCCCTCTGAGACCAAGGCTGATTGCAGACATTGGAATTCCAAGAAGCGCTGCTCTTTCCCTGTGAACAGAAACTCTGGCATAAGATTTTCTGCCTGTTCTAAGGGCGCTTATGTCGCGAGTTCCAGGAATTTCTGCTAGAATCTCCTCCAGGGCAATTGCCACTCTTTCCGCTTCCAGAGGGTCTTCCCCGTGAATTTCAATACCAATAGATGTCTTTATTCCCGATTGCAGCATCACAATTCTCGTCTCAATTGGTTGTAACCACGAGGGTGCGATACCGGGCATTTCAACCGCGGCTCTGAGAGAATCAAGAATATCCTGTTCTGTGACACCATCCCTCCATGTACTCTGAGGGTTCAGGGTGATAACCGTCTCGATCATCCCTGCCGGGGCAGGATCAAGAGGTGAATCTGCCCTGCCTGCCTTACCCACAACCCTGTTGACTTCAGGAATCGCAGCCAGTGCTGCGTTCTGGTTTTCCATCACTCTACCAGTTTCATTGAGAGATCCTGCAGGAAGCAGGGAAGGCATGAACAGAAAACTGCCCTCATCCAGCGGTGGCATGAACTGAGTGCCAAGGCCACTGAGAGCAGTAAACCCAAGCAGTATCATCAATACAGGAAGGGAGATAAATACACTTCGGTGCCCCATGCACCAGGCCAGCAGTGGTTTGTATTTTCTTTCCAGAATTCCGGGTTTATTTGCTTTTTCTCTGTTCTCTCTTACTGCCCACCAGCCCAGAAGAGAGAAGCTCATTGCCATTACCACCGCTGCTCCTACTCCTGCCCGGGAGCCTGTCCACCCCCCGAGAAGTCCCAGCCCCAGAGATGCGGCAAACGCTAGTTTTATCCTGCCCGCAGGTTTGCTCAGGAAGAGCTTCGCTGCTGCGGGAACAAGGGTAAATGCTGTAAGTCCTGCGCCGGCAAGTACCAGCGTTTTCGTCCATGCAAGAGGCTGGAACAGTTTGCCGCTCTGACCGGTGAGAAAGAACACTGGAATGAAACTGATTATTGTGGTACCGAGGCTGGTAAGAATCGGCCCTGCCACAGAATGAGCGGCCTTTGCCAGTGTGCCAGTTCTCCTGTGTATGGCTTCCACCATCACGATTCCCATATCCACAAGGGTTCCAATGGCCACGGCAATCCCTGCATAACTCATGATGTTCGCAGGCACCTTGAGTATTTTCATGGCAATAAAGCAGAGGAGAATCGCAAAAGGAAGACTGGCAGCAACAAGAAGTGCTTCCCGGGCACGCCTTAAGAAAAAGAACACAATACCTATAGTAATAAATATTTCCCAGATAATTGAATCAGTTAAGGTCTTTGTAGTCTCCTGAATAAGTGTTCTTCTGTCATAGTACGGATTCACGGAAACGCCTTCAGGAAGAGCCGGTTTCAACAACTCAAGCTGTTCCTCTACCCCATCAATAACGTCCACCGGGTTTGCTCCCATTCGCATGGTTACAATTCCGCCAACTGTTTCTCCATGCTCATCTGCAAGTATTCCGCGCCGGGGTCCAGGACCCCAGTAAACCTGTGCAATATCCCCTACTCTCACAGGGATACCGTTCTTCACTGCAACCACTGTCTGCCTGAGCTCCTCAGGAGATGCGGGTTCAGTAAGTCCCTCAACAACGATCTCCATACCGGAGACTTCAAATGCCCCAGCAGCAAAATCCCTACCGGAGTTCTGTACAGCCCGTAGAAGAGAACCAAAATCTATATCATGCTGCCACAACACAATTGGGTCTACCTCCACGATCAGTTCTCTGCTGAATCCACCAACACCAGCTACCTCTGCTACTCCCGGCACCATTAACAGCTGTCTTGCGATAACATCATCATGCAGGTCGCGAAGAACCCCCGAGTTCTGAGGTCCGTCAACTGTGTACCAGAATATCTGGCCCAAAGCTGTAGCATCAGGTCCGAATGTTATTCCTGCGTCAGAAGGAAGTGAAGAGGCAACCTCTGCAACCTTTTCCATGACTCTGGTTCGGGCAGTGTAGAAATCCATATCGTCGCCGAAGACAACGTAAAGCTGGGCAAAGCCAAATGCAGACATACCTCGAACGCCTGTCATACCCTGAAGGCCGGAGACCGCACCGGTAAGTGGAAGGGTGACCTGCTCATAAACTTCCTCGGGGCTTCTACCCTGCCATGCAACAGCAATGATCACTTGATTTTCGGAAACATCAGGCAAAGCATCAACAGGAATGGTTGAAGCTGAATGTATGCCTATGGCCCCAAGTACAGCTGCGATCACAAGAACTGGAACGGGGTTACCTGTTACGAGGTTCAGCACATTCCTCACGAATCATTACCTGTGTTCATGAGTGATGTAATTCCAGTAAGCTCCGCCTGAGAATCCAGAAGAAATGCCCCGTCCTGCACTACCCTGTCCCCGGCAACAAGCCCGCTGAGAACCGGAAAGTAGGGCTCTGAATTCCTGTCGAAGGAAAGTTTTCCAACTTGTATAACACGGGGCACATACTGAGAATTCCCCAGATCCACATAAACCACGTTCCGCTCTCCCAGGGTAAGAACCGCCTGTTCCGGCACGGCAACAACCATTGATCCTGAACCGGAAAATCGGATCTCTGCACTCACAAATGATCCCGGAACTGCTGACAAAGAATCGGGGAGTGATGAAAACACGGGAAGGGTCAGGGTTCCGGAATCCAGTTGAACTGCAATACGATCCACTGTACCGTTCCACTCCTCATCCTCACCTGAGAAACTGGAAGAGACAGATAAACCATACTCAACCTCATTAATCATGTTCTCCGGAATATCGATCCGAAGCTCTCGACCACCTGATTCTACCACAGTGGCCAGCGGAGCTCCCCGGCTTACCCAGCTACCGGAATTCTTGAGAATGTCGCCAATTGTTCCAGCAACAGGGGAACGGATGTAGGCTGCTGCCGTGGGATTCATGCCTTCTGTGGGCTGGATCCCAAGCTCTCTGAGTCTGTCTGATGCAACAGCTATCAAAAAGGAATCTCCGGAAACAACCGCTGCCTGATAATCGATCCCGGCGCTAAGCACCTGCGGGGAATGAAGGACAGCAAGGATCTGACCCCGCGCAACCAGTTCGCCGGGGCCTGTTATTCTCAAATCGGTGATTCGACCATCAGCCCAGCTGGTGGCCTGAACAACAGATTCACTTGCGAGAACAACCTGTGCAGGGAATCGCATGACGGTGGCCAGGTCCTTTAACGAGATATCAATAGAACCAAGTCCGGCCAGTGCTGTTCCCACATCGCTGACTATGATGGTATCACCGGTTTCCACAAGATGCTCCAGGTCCATTCCGCACACGGGACAGATACCTGGAGCATCAAGCACCACACAGAGCATGGGGCAGGCATAGCTGCCAGAGCTCTCCACTTTATCCATACCGCCAAACAGCAAAAACACTGAGGCGCCAACCACCAGTGCAACCGTAACAGGCAGAGCCTTTGCAATTAACCTGAGTGACATGCCATTGGTTCATTACTGGCATGTGCAGCACATGCATCACACATCTCATCTTCGGTGCAATCAGGGCAAGCCGCTTCCATGTGCTCTGCACAGGCTGCGCACATCTCTTCATCTGTGCAATCAGGGCAAGCCGCTTCCATGTGCTCTGCACAAGCTGCGCACATCTCTTCATCTGTGCAATCAGGACAACCTGCTGTTTCCTCTACTTCTTCTCCAGGGCAGCAACCGGAAGAATCCGGTCCTTCACAATCGAGAACTGCAGACAGATCCACAGTTACTGATGGATCTTCACAGAGAATCTTCATGTACTGCTGTGGATCAGCAAGGAAATCTGCATCGCAGCCGGCGCAGCAGAAATGAATTCTATAACCCTGCCAGTCCAGGTATTCACCTTCCATTACCGCATCACCCATAACGGGGCAGGTTTCATTTGCAAGGTCAATTATGCCTTCGGGTGCTGTTTCCTCCGCCTGTACTTCCTGCTCTGGAGTTCCGCATGCTGAGAACAGCAGTAGAACTGTGGCAAGAACGCTAATTATCATCTTCACAAGAATTCCCCTTCATCTGTTGCAGCTCCGGCCAACTCCAGCCATCCGGCAGTGGCACTGACAAGCAGAGCTTCTTTTTCAACTATTGTAATTTGTATCATCAGATTATTCTGCAGAGCCGAGATCAGCGTGCCATAGGACCCTCTTCCCGAGACCCATGCCTGCGATGAGGAAAGTACAGCGGATTCTGACAACGGCAGCAATTCAGAAAGCAGTACCAGCTCTTCAACAGTGTTCTCTACCCTTACCTGTCTGAATGCAAGCTCAGCGTGAATTTCTCTCTGCACCTGCAGGAGATGGGCTCTTGCCCCGGCAAGAACAAACTCTGCTTCTTCAACTCTTGCTCCATCTCCGGAATAGCCCAGAGGAAGGGTGACTCCCGCTGAAACCATCCAGCTATCCCGCCCGGGAGAACCAGCTCCACCCTCAATTTCAGGATACCCTATGGGTGAATATGAAACGCCTGCAATAAAATCAGGCATTCTCAGTGCTTTTGCTCTAGAAAGACCCGCTTCCGACAAAACCACTGAAGCAAGGGCTATTGCCAGTACTGGAGAGTTAATGTCTGCATTTGCTATTCTCCCGGAAAACCATTCCGGAGAGGGAACTGTAGACATCCTGGAAACCGTTACCCCAGTCAGTGCTTCCAGCTCTCCGAGAGAAGCCTGGAACAGATTCTCATCCAGCAGTGGCTTCTGCTCTGCTAGAGCCGTTCTTACCCTGAGGTCAGTAAGTGCAGACTGCTCCATGGCAAGAGCAGAAGAAACCCCTGCAGCAGATGCAAGAAGAGAACTCATAAACACTGCTGTTTCCTGAGAGATCCTCTGTCTTTCGCCTGTACTGTACACATCTGCCCAGGCTTCTGCTATCCTTGTTCTCATGTGCAGCTCCTGTATTTCTCTGTTTGCTTCTGCAACGAAAAAGGATGTTTCCGCAAGATCACTAGAGGCGGAAAGCAGCCCGGGCCAGGGAATCTTCTGCTGGAAAGCAATGGATCCAAGCACCGGGCCATTCCGTGTTTCAACAGGAGAACCTGCGATTGAAAACTGCAGAACAGGATTGGGAAGCGCACCGGCGTACGCGATAGCAGTCTGGCTTCCGCTTAATCCCAGAGCATATTCATCTGCCCAGGGCGCTTCCGAAAGTGCGTCCAGCCACATAGCTCCGGGTCCTGTGCCTATTAATAGCAAAAGTAGAATCATTTTTTCCTTGTCTTATTCCTATCAGTCTAGTAGGAATTACCTACAATATACACCTGACAAGCGGTTATGTTCCAGGAGCACAAACAAGGGGGCGCTATGATAATTGATACAGTTGATAGCAACTTTTTAAACTTCAGATTTCCGGAGAAAGAAGGATTCCTTTATGGCTTTAACCTGTATGCACTGGTGAACGGGACTGATGTGCTGCTCATAGACACAGCCTTCCGTACACAGGCAAGGCAGGTTAAGGAAGCTCTGACATCAAAAGGACTTCAACTTACCCACGTACTTCTAACCCACTTCCACCCCGATCATGTTGCGGGACTGGCTGCCCTTGCCCCGGAGATCACTGTACTGGGCAGCCAGGAATACACTAGGACTCTCACGAAAGATATTAAGCAGACAGTTACACCTGTATCTTTTTCCGGTGGATTCAGCTTTGGAGAGTTCGATCTCTCTTTCACTCCGGCACCGGGTCATTCCCCGTGCAGCATTCTCATCGATATCAACGGTAACTACCTTCATGCCGGAGACAACCTCATGAGCCGTTATGACGGAAAGGCAATTCTCCCATGGGTTGAATACCATGAGATTGCCGGTCACATTTCTTCTCTTGAGTTATTGAAAGCAATGAACAGAGGGAAAGTACTGCTTGGACACGGTCCGGCTCTCTTAAACAGCCGAGACATCAATCTGGCAATTGATGACCGTTTGAGTTATCTGAGATCCGTTCTTAACAGTTCAGGCAAATGCTCATGGGAAGAAGCTATTCACGGCTGTTCATGCGAATTTACGGGCAAAGAGTTTTTTGAACAGTTAAAAAGAGATTAACTGACTGAGCTCAACTCGCTGAGGAAGTACTCTTTATCCCCGGGGATCTGTATGCTGTCTGATGCAACCTTTGCCATCTCTATAAAAATATCTCTTTTCCCGGTGTTGCCCAGTATATGGTGCGCTCTGGCAAGGGCTTCACAGGCAAAAGCCATGTCAAAATCACCTATCTTCTTTTCCGTGCAGATGTCGTGGCAGTACTGAGCATGAAGAAGAGCTGACGCTCCCTGGCCAAGAACTGAATACACCCTTGATATCTGCCACTCACCTCTCTCAAACTCCAGTGGTGTTCCAATTTCACCCCAGTGAAAACGGGAGGCATGGGCTGTATGTATCATCTTGAAATCATCTTCTTCAGTGCGATCTTTTTTATCAAGAAGACCCCAGGTTGCGTTGAAACAATCCACCGCAAGTTTGTTATGCATTTTTTTCATTTCGTCATTCATGATTACTCCCTTGCTTGAATGAAAAAATATCTTCGGGTGTTTCAGCCAGCAGCACTCGCACAGGAGACCCGTCGGCCCCGGTAATTTTCAAAGGAAAGACCATAACAATGTACTCTCCCGGGGCGACTTCTGCAAGATCAAGGTTCTCCACAATGGGAATACCGGCACCGAGTATTCTGGCATGTGCTTCCATCTGTTCTCCGTGATCGATGGAGATTGAAGAAGTCCCGATAAGAACCATCCCGCCTTTCACAAGCTCTTCAGCTTCTGCAGGCGTAACAGCTCTGTCAAGCAGTACCGCCTTTCCTGCAGGATCACCAGATGTTTTTACCAGTGCGGAAACAATGAAAGGGGCTATCTCATCAACCGGTTTACCTTCTTTGAACCTGTGTCTTGGTGCATCCATGTGTGTGCCTGTATGCAGAGACATTGTTACCCTTGAAGAAGTAAAGTCTCCGATCTCCTTTGTTACCCGTTCAAATGGAGTATCTCCAGGCCACACAGTTATTCCGTTGAAAAGTGGCTTTGTTACATCAATCAGCATACCTGCACCAGCCTTTGAAAATGCATTCACTGCACTTTGGAGTACGGGGAAGACAAATTCGCTGCCCGAATCTTACAAAAATATGGTTAAGGGGAATCCAGAGATCTTCAGGAAAATATTCCATAAGAGCCTTTTCTGATTCATCAGGAGATGCTGTCTTAATGATCCCCATTCTGTTCCCTATGCGATGAACATGGACATCAACACAGATCGCGGGAATCCTGAACGCCATTGAGAGTACATAAGCTGCGGTCTTACCACCTACACCCGGCAGTGATTCCAGAGCTTTCCGGTCTGCCGGGATCTCTCCGTTGTAATCACGAAGGAGAATCTCTGCAATCTTTTTCAGTTGAACAGCTTTTCTGTTAAAGAAACCAGCAGGATGAAGTAGTTCCGCAAGGTCTTCCACTGGTATAACTGCCAGTTTCTCCAGAGAGGGTGCAGATGCGAGCACCCGTCTGGTAACAACTTCCGTGACAGCGTCACGGGTTCTCAAACTGATGATTGTTCCAACAAGAACAAAGAAGGGATCAGCACCTGCAACAAGAGGAGAGGGTAAACCAGGCTCCCCGATACTCTGAGACATTGTCTCCAGAAGCTTTCGGGGAGTGATCTTTCTGTTCATTTTACCTTTATGAATCGCAGGGAATTGCCTTTTTTCAAAGACAGGGCAAGTTTGCCTGTAAGAAGGTCTACCAGTTCAGAGCCCAGGGCTTCCTTGCGCCATCCGGTAATATCTTTTCTGGACATGAACTGCTCAAGATTCTTCGGAGGATCCTCCAGAATTGCCTCAAAACTTTCACGGGGCAGAAGTAGAGCAGGGGCAAGATCAAGTGATTTGGATTTCATCTTAAGAAAAATACGAAGAATGTCTTTCCTTGCCGCATATCCCCAGTCGTGTCTTGGTAACCTGAGGCGTGGAATATCTTGAGGCGGCTTCTTTTTGCAGGCATTCACCTGCTCTACCACAGCATCACCGTACTTCTCCACAAAGCCTCCGGGAAGTCCTCTAAGGCTGCGTATGGTCTCCGGGTCCCTTGGGGCAAGTACAGCCAGACGGCACAACAGATGATCCCTCGCCACATAAAATCTGGGACGGTTCATCTCTATGGCAATCTCCTCTCTCCAGTTCACAAGCATCCAGAGAAGAGGGAAATTCGACTTCTTCACTTTACCGGCGGATCTGGCCTTGCTGAAAAGCCGCTCCCTGGAAATCAAATAAGTCGAAGGATCAAGAAGAGGTTCGGATTCCCCTTGGAACCAGTGTGTTCTCTCCTTCTTCCTCAAACTGGCAGAAAGAACATCATAAACTTCAACAAGGTGCCTTACATCGTCTAGAGCGTACTCAAGCTGCCCTTCCGCAAGCGGTCTTGCAGACCAGTCGCTCATGGAGTACTTCTTTCTTGCTTTAACTCCGCATATCGAATGAACCAGATTCACCAGGCTTATCTGTTCTCCATACCCCAGAAAAGCAGCGGCTATCTGAGAATCAAAAAGGTTCTTAGCTCTGAAATCGGAAATATCGTGAAAAAGAATAGCTAGATCATTCCTGGCACTGTGTAAAACTTTTACTACATTCTCATCAGCAAAAAGCCCTGAAAGAAGTGTTAAATCCTCAACAGTCAGGGGATCAACCGCAACGGGGCCAATACCATCTGCTGCCAGTTGCATAAGGAAAAGATCCGGCCAGTACCTTTTTTCGCAGTGAAATTCTGTATCAAGAGCAACAACCGGCCTTTTGCGAAGGTCTGCGATCAAACTGTTGAATGTATCCTGGTCTTCGATCAAACTTGGGTATTCTATCACTGTATCACCACTGCTTCTGAGTATTCTTCGTGGAATGGACAGTAGATTTCTCCATCTCGCAGCTCGTAGTATTTGTAGCCATTGTCGGGACATCGATAGCCACCCCTTCTTCCATATTCCTCATCACTCAGGATGAATAAGTCCTCAAGGGTTCCGGGATATGAGTATCCCGCCTCAAGATATTCAGCCAATTCGGATGCTACCGAGTCTCTTCTTAGAGAACATGCATTTGAACTGAGTATCAATCCCTCTCCAAGGTGACCTTCAGTACAAACCACAAGACCGGTTTCTGTGTTATACTCATAAGAAATTCCAGATACCGGACAGCTCCCACCAGGGTCTGCCATGGCGTTCTCACGACAAAGAACCACGGCTGAACCAAGAATATTATCCAGTGCTGTATCGTGAGTTACCAGGATATCATTTTCGGTAGAAAACCAGATAACTCGACTGCCTGAGTCTCCTGCAGAACCAACCATTCTGAGACCCCTGGTGTCCGAGCCATCAAACTTGAAATCAGAGGGAATCACAGTTCCTTCCAATCTACCCAGGAACTCCAGAGAAAATCCTTGTGCTGTTACTGAAGACATCATTGACATTGCTTCTTCTGTTCGCCCTGTACTCAACGCTCTGGAGTATTCCAACGCACTTTGAGACAGCTTCACTCCCAGACTGTACGGGCGTGTAATCAGAGCAAAAGCAATAACTAATACAGGTATGGAGAGAAAGAGGAGAACCCTTCTCATCTGGGTCTGCTTTCAGGATCCGGGTCGTCTGAGCTGCGACCACCAGAATCACCAGTGGTACTGCGTCCAGATGTTCCTACACTGAAGAGGTCGCCCATATCAAACCCGATCCCACTCACAACAAGTCCCCATTCTTTGCTAACATTCTGTCCGCTTACGCGGTAATAAAGATCAACATCGATCTCCAGCTGACTGTTATCCAGCTGGATACCAGTTCGCAGATCAATATGGGAAACCTCGCTGCCTGATATCTCGTCTGAATCCACTTCTGTTTCTCCCCTTGAAGCCATTTCCAGCCCCGCATGAAAGTTCAACTCACGGTTCACAGGAAGTATCAACCTGGCCTCTCCGCGGAATTCGGTGCCTGGAGAAGTATCTGCTGAATCACCGGGTGCTCCGGGAATCTGATCCCAGGCAGCAAAGTAATGACGCAATCCTCCAGAGAGCTGCAATCTTGGACCGGAAAGTGTTCCTGAGACGGGAACCAGTACTGTTGCTGATACTTCAGCAGCAACATGCCTGTCGCTCTCTGTGTAGTTTCCAGTGTCAAGAGTACCCTTCAGAGTTGGGCGAAGTGCTCCTCTAAGAATAAACTGAGGATCCCTGCTCATCCAACCGTCAACACATATCCACGGGTCTGCAATTCCAACACCAAGAGTGTCTCCCGGGCCTTGTATTTGTAAAAAACCCGGTACGATAAGACTGATAGTATGACTGGGTGTCAGGCCATATCTGCCTGCCCACTGGAATCTCACGACTCCAAACCCGTCACGGTAGTCATAAAGGCTGTCAAAACCCAGAGTATCTGTTTCCCAGTACTGGCTGAATGCGAAATATCCAAGACCAAAATCGCTTGATGTTCCAGTAACCGGTAGAACCTCGCTAAGGTAGCTATAGGAAAGCGGGTCCCATGCAAGGGAGACAGCTACAAATAATGTAAGTAATAGTATTGCTTTTCTCATGAATTCGTTTCCTTTCCGTTCACCTTAGAATCCCGAAACTCTCTGGAGAAACAAGAATCTACCATCTACTGAGAATGGTTAAGTGATCCAAATGACCAGACACATGCCCTAATATAACCTTCTACTATGCGTACAATGTCTGCTCTACTGTGAAATGCTAAGTGCCATCACTCACGTTCTCCGAATCCGTCGGTTGACCGCAATGCGGATTATTCGCATGCTTCATGGAATGGTGACAAACAATTTTCTTTTCAAAAAGGAGGGGTTCAATTGAAAAGAGTGATGCCAATTCTTCTTGCTGTTCTCGTTTCTGCTTCCCTGGCCGCACCTTCAATCTGGGGTGTACCGGGGCTTTACAGAGTTAACAGCGCAATGCCGCTAGGCTTCAACGAGATGTCCTTTAAGCTGGGTACATCTTACTGGACTGCAGCTAACGAATATGCGAATTTCATTTACCACAGCCATTACACAGGCCAGACTCTTCTTTTCCCTACTCTCACAGAGACAGAACACACAGGGCAGGGAAGACTCAGTCTTGCTTATGGTGTCTGGGACTACGTAGATCTTGCTGCAGTTGCCAGTTATTCTGGAACGTACTATGAGAGAGATCTTTACGAAGAACGTTCAACTGGCCACTGGGAAGAGATCCAGGGGTTCGAGGGAGTTAACATTGTTCTCCATGGTGGATACAATCCAATCCCCACAGTTGAGGACATTGTCTGGATTGGCGGCGATTTCCGACTGGGCTTCGCTCCTGCAGATACCGTGTTTCTTCACAGCCTTGATGATCCAGATGGACTATGGCATACCGGACAGATAATCAGTACTGCTCGTAAACCCTTTACCACCACAGGTAACGGCAGTTACGGGATGGACTTCCTGATTACTGGTGATTTTGGCCGCTGGCTGCCCATGGCACCGGCAAAACTGCACCTTAACTTCGGTTATGCTAAATACACGCAGAATTACAATTTCACCGATTTTGTCGCAACTGCAGACAGCGTGGGCTGGGTTTATTCCGATTCCAGTCTGATTTCTCTGGAAGTTACAGACGGAGTCTTTAATTTCGGTTTCGGTGTGGAAGTACCA
>JAOZRM010000038.1:13040-14636 GCA_029940175.1 Candidatus Sabulitectum sp.
TTTCGACCTGAGTACCAGTGAATTTGATCCACAGTACTACGATCTTGGCCACGGTCTGTATCAGACAGACAGCGTGGTCACTCAAGCTCAGCGTGCAGAGAGAGCTCCTCTTCCTATAGGCGGAGTTTTCGACTGGGGAGTTGGACTTGCCCTTGGATTCTCTTCAGATATGATGGGCAAGGAAGAAGTCGCCAATTTTGCTGTTCTCAGCGGAATTGTAACTGATTCACTCACAGGAGAAGCTGTTTTCTCAACAATAACTTTCCCCGGTGTTGCAATCGCAAATGTGACAAGTGACGAAGTTACTGGCTTCTACACACATAATATTCCTTCAGGAGAAGTTCCTGTAACAGTTGTAGCCGCAGGATACCGTGATGCAAGCGCAGTTGTGGTTCTTGGTCGCAACCAGTCCATCTCTCTTGATTTTGCTCTGGTTCCTAATCTGGGAACCATCAGCGGCTCTGTGAAAGACGGAGAGGGCAGGCCAATACAGAACGCAACAGTAACTATTGGAAGCACAAATCCTGTGACTGTAACAACAAGTTCTGTAGGCATTTATTCGGCTCAGGTTGAAGCTGGAACATGGCCTGTAGCTGTGCAGGCGGAAGGCTATATTTCAGACAACCAGACGACTACAATTATTGCCAATGAGACCATGAGCGTTTCATTCACTCTTCGTTCAGCACTTCGCGCCGGTGAAGTGATGAGCTTTGACAATATCTACTTTGCTTCTGGAAGCTCTAACCTCAAACCTGAGAGTTTCCCGATTCTGGACAGTGTTGCAATTCTTCTCAGGGATAACCCATCTGCAAGAATGCAGATTGCAGGGCACACTGACAGCGACGGCGGAGAAAGTGCGAACCAGACCCTCAGTCAGAATCGCGCTCAGTCTGTCTACCAGTATCTTGTTAGCAAAGGCATAGCCGGCAACAGACTGACAACCATCGGGCATGGTGAAACCAATCCGGTTGTACCCAACAATTCAGCGGCCAACAAAGCCAGAAACCGCAGAATTGAATTCACCGTTCTCAGCATCTAGCTGATCAAGGATATCACAGAGAAGCCCGGCTGGCAGCCGGGCTTCTCTTATTTGTGTAACCCTTTCAACACTTATATGTTTACTATTGGCGCTGAAAGTAGATTGTCACTATGAACGGATCCCTTAACTGTTCTGATTCACTGTAACGAATAAACAGATGCGTCCAGGTGTTTGCTGTGGAATCGAAAGCAACTGCATGATGGGTATACATAGAGCTTACAAGATTTCCTTTGTGATCAGGACTGCGCAGCCAGTTACTAAGAACAACGGTTGGCGATGTCTGCCCAACCGCAAGATTCTCTGCGGCACTCTGATAGAAGATGTGAATACTCTTCAAGCGGTCAAAAGGGCTTTCTCCGTCTGGATTGTAATGGGAAAAGAAATTTCTTGTCCTCATGTCCTGGGAATGATAAAGAGCAATCGGATAAAGATTTGTATCCCATTTCAACTCTGGAAGCCCTTTCCTCTCTCTGTAACTATTAACTAGAAGAGCCAGTTTCCATGCATTTGGATGAACATCATGAGGTCTTCTGTTAACATGAGTATAGAACAGTGGA
>JAOZRM010000038.1:14646-18068 GCA_029940175.1 Candidatus Sabulitectum sp.
TACCGGAGATAACAAGAATTGAAAACAGGACGACAAGATATCTACTCAAAACAACTCCCGGCGGTTGATAACTACTCCTAATCAGAGCCCGAAAGAATATACATCATTACATCTGTCGTCTCAATCCAACTTAAACTCCCCAGCCTCAGAGTTTGACTCTGATTCTACGCTAGCAGGATATTCCCAACCACTGATCTTAATGCGTTTTTTACCGGTGCCTGGGCACAAAGCAAAAATTAACTGTTATTGCAACAGGAGGTGCCGCTCTCTAATTTAACGAGACTGAGGTTGGATTCATTGATTCAGCAGTAACAAACTCCATCTGCGATACTGATTGGATAAAAAACTATTTCACTATGAAATTTCCATCATACTTTTTCAGATCTTCAAGGGTTTCGGCATACACTTCATGCAGATCAGGAAGGCCATCCGTATGAAAGAATTGGGCATCCAGGGTTTCGTCCGTTTTCCTGATCAGTTCTCCATCCCAGTCGTCCACACGAAAAACAAGAACAAACATCTGCACCTTGTCTCCGTTCGGGTACGCAAATGAATAACGAGAGTGGGAATAGAGCGCAAAGGGCGTCGCAGAAAGAACGTTCAATCCGGTTTCTTCCATTACTTCCCGTTTCAAAGCATCCAGGGCAGAATCTCCGATCTCTACCGCTCCGGCAGGCATCCCCCACCTGCCTGAGTCCGTGCGATGGATAAGAAGAACTCTTCCTTCTCCGTCCCTGATAACGGCACGTACTCCCGGTACAATGATTCTCTTGCTGCCAACAAGCTTCCGAAGTTGACCCATGTATGATTCTTCAAACGAACTGCTCATTTCCTACCCCACTCCCTTTTACACAATTTATCGCTGTAGAGAGCAAGAAGATCATGACGGTTCGCATAGATCTTCTGTCCATTTGCATTGCCGAATTCCTTAACCAGAGACTCCGGGAGAAATTGAACCAATCCTTTCAAGCCAGGTACTTCATTGTTATCATATCTTCGCAAAATGGTTTCAACAGAATCTGTTTTCAGATTTCCAAGACACCACCAGGGGTCAAGTGTACCGATGTTGGAATAGACATCCCAGTTACTGCACACAAAAAACCACAGGTCTTCTGTCCGCTCTTCCTTCAGGAACGGGGCACTGAGAATTTCGGAAACCAGCTCTGCCTCTGTGCTCCACAGAATTTCCTTATTCATATGTCTTCGTGAAGTGGTCAGTAGTTTTTCCGGAAGATCAGAAACCTGATCAATGGTCGGCCTCAGGTGCTCCAGCTTGCTGGCCTCTCCCTCTGGTCCGGGAAGATTTAGAAATACATTGAACTCATCATAAGATCCGGTTATCTTTTCCTGCAAAGCCAGCAGGTCATCCAGTTCAGGCAATAGTTTTGTGGTTAGAAAAATCTGCCAGCGAGGTTTCATTCCCTGGTCCAGCAATCGCTCTGTTGCAGTTAAAGCATCCACAAAAGCACCACTTCTTCTGTAAAACCAGTCTGTTGTTTCCTGCATGCCGAAAAAGGTTATCTGACAAGTGTCCGGGCCAACAGACTTAGCCCAGGGAAGGTAAGTTCTGTCTCTGGCTATCCGCCATATGCTCAGTAGTTCAAACCGGTTTGGCTTGCCGTCTCCCAGCTCTGTCTCAAGATCATACAGATCCCTGTAATCGTCTCTTAGATCCGGTTCACGGAAGTGAGTTGAAACTGCAAGTGTTCTGATGGGAGTATCCGCCTGTTGAATGAATTCGCGAAATTGAGCAACTCCCCAGCGAACATCTGTTTGAGACAGTGTCTGGTTGCCTCCCATACCCAGCCAGCAGTGGCGGCAGCGATTTGGGCATCCTGCCATATCAAAAGCAACACCTATTCGCTCTGAACTGATCATTGGCATGTCAGGACTTCTCCTGCAAAGACAGCAGATCCTCAATCAATATTCTTAGCTCCTGTATGTTTTCTGCTTCGTGGTCTGCGACCTTTAAAACAGATCTGTTTGCCCCGTACAGCACAGTTTTCATTCCTGCAGAAGCAGCACCAGTAATATCATATTGAATCGAATCTCCCACAAAAAGACACTCTTCCGGAAGAACATTAAGCTTCCTGCTCATAAGTAGGAATATCTCCGGGTCAGGTTTTGACAAGCCGATCTCACCGGCGATGAGTATCTCCTGAAAAAACTCTCTCATTCCTGATGCCTTTATTCTCTGTCTCTGCAGCACACTGTCAGATGCATTGGTGATCAAACCAAGTTTAACTCTGTTCACCAGATCTTTTAGTATATCTTCAGCACCTGAATATGCTTTTGTCTTCTTAAGAAGCGACTCTCTGTGAATGTCTGTAAAGCGATCTTCCCAGGTCATTTCCATTTTCTTGAATGCATACGACAATCTGTATTTAAACATCAGAAGTGGATCGATCTTTCCGCAGGCAACCAACTCATGAAACTGCATTATTCCTTCAACTGAAGCTTCAGTAAACTCTTCAGCGGTGCAATCTGAATCAGTTAAACCATGGATGTACTTAAGGGCAGCAGTGTCTGACTCTACAAAGTCAGCAAGAGTTCCGTCAAAATCAAAGATCACTGCCTGAATCATCAAGTCACCTGCATCTCTCATTGCTGTTGTCAGAGTTTTAGAAAATACGCGATCAATTCCTTGTGATGATCCTCAAAATCCTCTACCCGCCAATCCATAACATGAAACCCGGCAGATTCAACTTCTTTACAAATAGATTCCGGTAATCCCAGATATCTCGCAGCAACACCGTCTCTTACCAGGCATCTGCTTTCCCGGTGAAAATACTTTGCCAGTTCCGGTTCGGGTTCACCGCAGAGTGCTACCATTACAAAGAGTCCACCTTTTTTCAGAACACGGAAGGCATTCGCCAGGAACAACCCTCTGTCAACTCCTATTATGCAGTGAGAACAGTCCGCATCCAGAACGAGATCAAAGCAATTGTCAGAGAATGGAAGGTTCAGAACACTGCCAACCTGAAAGCTGAGATCAAGCGATTGCAGCTGAGCTTTTTCTTCAGCCCAGGAAATAGCCATTGGTACAATATCAATTCCCGATACTTCGTAACCCATCCTGGCCAGTGCAAGAGATACACTTCCATCTCCGCAGCCAAGCTCAAGCAGTTTTACGTGCCCGGGACGGGTAATTTTTAACTTATTCTGCCCCTCTTCTACAATATCGCACATTCCCTGAACTGCGGAGTCACTGCTCCAGCCTGATCTTCCATCCCGCCTTATCTGCTTGTATCTCTGTTCATGGATTCCCTGATAATCAGTATGAAGCATAAGGATGCCCGGGCAGATCTTCCGCAAACCCCGATCCCATCACAAGAATTGTCATGAACAAAATAGCTCTCATATTATAAATCCCTTCTTTGCTTCTTTTCTTGCCCTGGCGGAAACTTTGGAACCGGGGCCGT
>JAOZRM010000039.1:0-3144 GCA_029940175.1 Candidatus Sabulitectum sp.
TCAACAGAACAAACCTGGATCACATCTACAGTGTTGCCTGGTATGACGCCGATCAGGATGGGGATGGTCAACCGGATCACATTGCAGGTGGACCAGCGGGGAATCCCAACGCCTACTCTCCTGCAAGACATTTCTTCTTTGGAGCTGATATCAGGTGGTGACAGGTTTCCCATCCATCTGAGCAGACCTTATGATATCAATTGCTGCTGAAACTGAAGCAAGCACAGTCTCCGGGGCGGAAGCTCTCTTGAGCTTTCCCCCGGAGTTTTTATCAAGAAAGATCTTAAGAGCTGCAATGTCTTCAGTTTTTCCTGACCGTATCAGTATGGCAAGAGCATCATGCATAAGATCTTCATCTTCAAACGGAACACCCTTGGAATGGGAAAAACCTGTACGAAAATGCCGTTGAACCGATGATTCGTTATACACCTTTATAAGGAAATGCATCAATGCTTTTCTGGCTACCGGCAGTGTATGCATCAATCGAAGCATGGCTGGGATGAGACTCCTATCTACGAACTCAGCCTTTGCCAGAATATCAACAGAAACCGCTGTAACATCCGCTGAAGGATCACCTATCATGTTAGCTGCGTATTGATTGGCTTTCTCCTGGGAAACCTTCATCAGTGACACCAGAGCCTGCCTTCTAACTCTGTCATCGGAGTCATCACAGAGCCTTTCCAGTACATGAAGCGATCGTGCGGATCCCAGATCTCCAAGGAGAGATACAAGGTTGCGCATAATGTACCAGTCCCGAAGAGCAAACCTTCCGGTATCTCCATCCCGGGCTGCTAGCCCTCCACGGGTCAATTCATCGATTCTGTTGTGAAACATGAGTAGATATCCGGTTCCAAATCTTCTGAGTACAGAGTAAACCCTGGCTCTGATATCCCGTTTTCTTTCAAGAAAAAGATCTACCAGACGCACGCCCAGATTTCTGAACATTACCTGTGCCGTAATTTTTTCAGCAGCTTGATACCTGCTTTCATCCGATTCCATAAATGCCTGAAGAATCACATCTGAAGCCTCGGGGGTGTCTATTCTTCTGAAGGCCTCCGAAAGACCTCTACGAAGAGCACTGGCATGGGCAGGTGTTTCTACCGGCAGTATCCTGCAATCAGAGATGGTGGAGACCAGTTCTGCAGCAGCAGTCAACCTTCCGGTTGCAATAAGCCTCTCACATACGGAACCGAGCAGAATAATAGATGCAAAAAGAGACTCCGGTGGTAGTGTACGCTGAAGAAGAAGACCTCGCACATTATCGGTAACGTGCATTACCGTATGGGTTTTTCCCCTCTCTGCACCAATGCAGGCCAGCTGACTCAGTTTGTCCAGTGCGTCCAAAATAATATCCTGGTTATCGCAGTCCAGGTCCTCAAGATTTTTATCAATTATTTTTCTCAGAGAGCCCCAGGCCAGAGTTTTCTGAAGTTCTCTGCTTACAAGAATTCCCTGCTCAAGAATGGTCGGATCAAGCGTAGCTACAAAATCAGCCAGCATGGATCTGTATTTTCCTGAGCCGGAAGCTGCTTCTTCAAGAATACGGGAAAGAGCTTCCCCCAACTGATGTGTCGGTATATCCTTGATTGAATCACCTTTTTGGAGGCGGTCAATCAATTCTCTGAATATCAAGTCCTCAAGTGTACTGTCAACTGATCCCGTAACAACTTCGGATACAAGGTTACCATCCTTTGCAACAAGTGCATATCTGAACTCATCCACAGAAACATTTTCGATACCTCTGGTTCGACACATTTCATTGAGACCCCCACGTTCCCTGATCTGAGGAGCTTTGCGGTTAAGAAGCTCAATAAAAGTGAACAAATTCTCTGAATCAAGACCAATCTGAAACGAGATGCTGTTGATTCTTCTTTCGGTGAGATGACTCAGGAAATTCTGCGTTGATTTTGTTTTTGATTTCACCTTAACATTATTCAGCATTATCTCTCCACCAAGAATGGTGATAGCAACCATTCCCGCTTCACTGTCAGCGAATGAATCGAGAAGTTTTATGAATGAATCCAGTGCAGGTGAGATTGAAGGGTGGTCTGCGGGATACATGCTGATAGTTCGAAGAAGAAGGCTGAATCTTGTTACAAGATTCTGAGAAAGTCTGGCCAGTGCCAAAGGGGAAAGAGTACTTGCTCCGGTCTTCACATAAGCCTTGATATTGGCACCGGAAACAAGTCGGGAGAGAGAGTCCAGATCTATGTCGTACTTCCAGCTTTTATCCTTTTCCTTTGTGAAATCGAGCTCCTCCAGAACCTCTTCCATTTTCTTCCAGACACCGGAGGGCCATGAACCTGATTCTGTACGAAGTATCCGAGAGCCCTCATCTTCTCCCCCACACAAGGAAACAAGTATTGATGAGCCGGACAATGAGCCGGACGCTCGTCCCACATCACGAGCATCCTGCCAGCCAAGACATGCAGCTTCCAGCAGAAGAGAACATCTTGCCATGAAGTTTGTCTTCTGATCATCTTTAAGGGACTCAGCAGTTCTCCATACTTTAACCAGATCAGGACAGAGAGGTTCTGTTTCTGTAAGCAATTGTTCAAATGACATACGAACCATTTTGTCTGCAAAGACAGAAATATTAACAATCGTGAAGAAACTAAGGCAATGAGCAGGTGATGCAACAGCATTATGATCTAATTCGACAAATAATTCAACGATTTCATGCCCTTCGGGCATTTTATTCAGCATTTCCTGAGTACGTAAGCTCGGATCAGTTGCTGATGCCAAAGCTTGCACTAAGTTTTTTACATTTACTTCCAAACAATCCCCCTCAATAACTGTAATACAAGTCAGGATATACTCAAATTCCCTTAACTTGACAATTCCTTTGAAAATACGAATCTTTAGCACGTCAGCGGGAGCGGAAGGGAGCTGGTGTTCCTCTCGGACTTCAAATCCGACGTCGGGTGCTAGAACCATCCTGGGTGGGTTCGATTCCCACACGTTCCCGCCACTTTTTATCGGTTCGATAAAAAGTGGCGGGGGAAGTGCTATCGCTCTTCTACCCGGCTCTGGTCATCCCATAAAAAACCATACCAATAAAAAGTGGCGGGGGAAGTGCTATCGCTCTTCTACCCGGCTCTGGTCATCCCATAAAAAACCATACCAATAAAAAGTGGCGGGGGA
>JAOZRM010000039.1:3244-18066 GCA_029940175.1 Candidatus Sabulitectum sp.
CTACCCGGCTCTGGTCATCCCATAAAAAACCATACCAATAAAAAGTGGCGGGGGAGGTGCTATCGCTCTTCTACCCGGCATGTAGTTCTCGTGATATATAGTTGGTGCAGTTTCGTTTTTGCAGTACTAAACAGAGAACTGATTTATGGAGATCCGATGTTTAAGTTGCAGCCTACTGTATAGTAATGAAAATAACACGTTTACTGTCGATGCTAAGTTGATATCTACCAATACACATGCTATTCTTTCTCCCGGGGATACTCACTCCTGCGAGGTAATACTGTCCATCACCATCTGAGCAAGAATGTACCCGAAGATACCCGGCATTGTGATAAGGCTTGGGAGAGTATTGCGCACCCTGCCCCTGGTTTCCAGCCTTGGTTCAGCAGTATCCGGTGGAAGAGGCTTTACGGGCTGTTCAGTGGACCAGACACAGGAGATACCTGTAGTAACTCCCCGTTTCTTCAGAAACTTTCTAACCATTTTGGCTAGTGGGCATCGGGTTGTTGTACTGATGTCTCCAGTGAGTAGTTTTGAGGGATCTGTTCTTCCTGCAGCACCCATACTGCTGAATACCGGTATCTTTTTCTCCACACAGTACTGAAGCAGCTGGGTTTTGGGATTAACGCTGTCGATAGCATCAACCAGAATGGTTGAACCTCTCATGAAGCCTGGAACATTCAGAGTATCTTCAGAGATGAAGAGATTCACCGGTATGCATTCAGTATCAGGGCAGATAAATGCCAGGGCCTCTGAGAGAGCTTCGGACTTTGGCTTACCAATGTACTTCTCTCCCACTACGGCATTTCTGTTTAAGCTTGATGCTGAGATACTGTCAAAATCCACCAACACCAGGCTGCCAATACCGGAACGAGCCAGAGCGGAAGCACAGTGGCTACCCACCCCTCCAAGACCGGCAATGAGAACTCGGGTGTTCCGGATCTTGTGAAAGCCATCCTCATCGTAGAAATTCACTACTCTTTTGAATCTGTCCTTCAACTTATCTCTCCGAATAAGGTAACTGAATTCTCCCATGCTGCTTCTTGAAGATCACTGATATCCTCTCCCCTGATCTCTGCCATTACCCGGGCGATCTCTGCTACATGTCCTGGTTCAGATTTACCGGATGGAACACCGGCAAGGCCAATGGATGGAGAGTCTGTTTCAATCACAAAGCGATCATTGGGTACCTGCCTGGCACTTTCACATGCTTTTTTTGCTTCCCGTCTTGTAATTGCTCCACCGAAAGAAATGTGCAGCCCTGCCTTGAGAAATCTTTTCATGAGCTGTGGGTCTCTGGACCACGCATGAATAACTCCCCTTACAGGGTGCTTTTCCAGAAGCTCAAGCATTTCCTCAAAAGCGTTTCTGCAGTGAAGAATAACAGGAAGATCCATTGAACTGGCAAGTTCAAGCTGTTGCTCAAAGATCGTGTACTGTTTCCGTCTGGGAACTTCGGTTTTCCAGTCCAGGCCGATCTCTCCAATTGCAGAGGCGTCGGCTTCGATCAGTTTATTTCTAAGCTCTTCCACCTCCAGTCCTTCATCAGCCCACCATGGGTGAACACCCAGGGCACAGCTTATTCCAGGCAGAAGAGCAAGTTCTGCACAAGCATCCCAGTTACCTGTTGAAACTGAAGGAATCAGGATTCTTTCCACTCCTGCAGCGAAAGCCCTTGTGAGAACTCCTCCTGTGTCGCGACTGAGAGGTTCCATGAACAGGTGACAGTGGGTATCAAATAATCCACGCATCCTAGAGGGAAAGGGTTCTTTTTTTAAAGCCATAGCCCATAACATCATAAGCATCATGAAGAACAATGAAAGCATCGGGATCTATTTCCTGGACCAGCCTCTGAAGCACCATGACCTGCCTTCTGTGAACACAGACATAGATAACTTCCATTGATTTTCTTTCGTAGCCACCCTCTGCCTTCAGGAAAGTAACTCCCCTGTTCAGTGTTTTGAAAATAGCGTCTCTAACCAGATCAGGTTTTCTTGTGATTACCATACATGCCTTCACAAAAGGCATACCTTCTGCTGCAAGATCCGTCATTTTTGTTGTAAGGAACAGGTTCAGATAAGCCCATATGACCAGTTTGGGATCCTCGAAGATCACTCCCACCAATACAATAATCAGGCTCTCAACCATCCAGTAACCGGTACTGATACTGACTCCAGTGTACTTCTTAAGTATTGCGACTGGAATATCTGTTCCACCGGTAGAACCCCTGAATTTAAAAATGAATCCCAGTCCTATGCCCAGAAGAGTTGAACCGGCAACAGAAGCCAGGAGAATGTCTATTTCTGACGAACCACTGAGAAAGACAGCAAATCTGGGAATTTCTCCCGCAGCTGCAAGATTGTAAACATGCTTCGCTCCTCCTGGAATCCAGTTAAGGTGCGTAGGATCAAAAACCCAGCACATAAAATTAGACATGAGCATACCGGCAAAACTGCGAACTCCAAATTGCTTTCCGACGAAAATGTAGCCTACTACAAATAGAGGAATATTGAAACCAAACATCCAGAGACTTTCAGAGATTCCGGTAAGGTGTGTGAGAATCTGAGCAAGACCACCCACTCCACCCGGAGATATCCTGAATGGAAACAGAAACCACGAATATGCAATACCAAACAGAACCGATCCTGCCAGTATTCCAAGGTAATCCCTAGTTTGATAACCTGCTTTGAACTTCATTTCAATCCCTTCACCGGACAATGGAACGTAATAAGCCCGGTTCTTTATCAGTACTGTTAACGCTACCCTTAATGGGTACGTTTACGCTGCTGTATAGATGGCTCCCTGGGCTATTCCCACTCAATGGTTCCAGGAGGCTTCGAACTGATATCGTAAACAATTCTGCTAACTCCGTTAACCCTGTTAACAATCCTGCTGGATACCGCTGCCATGTGATCGGGATCCATTCTGTACCAGTCTGCAGTCATGCCATCTGTGCTTGTCACGGCACGGAGAGCAACCACCCTGTCGTACGTTCTTTCGTCACCCATGACCCCCACAGTTCTTATTGGAAGAAGAACGCTGAAGGCCTGCCAGATCTCATGGTAAAGATTCTCTTCACGAAGGTAATCTATGAACACCTTGTCGACCTTCTGAAGAAGATCACGGTCCTCGCGTGTTATGGGTCCAAGGATTCTCACAGCAAGACCAGGCCCCGGAAAGGGATGCCTGGAAACCATCCAGTGGGAAAGCCCGAGTTCACGGCCCAGCTCTCGCACTTCATCCTTGAACAGCTCTCTTAGCGGCTCAAGAAGGCTGAGGTTCATCCTCTCTGGAAGGCCACCAACATTGTGATGACTTTTGATGGTAGCGCTAGGTCCTTTGAAGCTGACGCTTTCAATAACATCAGGGTAAAGTGTACCCTGGGCAAGATGTGTTACACCTGGAATTGAGTTAGCTGCCTCTTCAAACAGTTCGATGAAAACCCTTCCAATGATCTTTCTTTTCTTCTCCGGATCTGATACACCTGCAAGCTCATTTAAGAATCGGTCTTCACCGTCTACTGTGATAAGCTCCATGCCGAAATGCTCTCCGAAAGTTCTCTCCACCTCTTCACGCTCTCCAGCACGGAGAAGACCGTTGTCAACAAATATCGGAACGAATCTGTCTGGCACTGCACTGTGAAGCAGGGCAGCAACCACAGACGAATCCACTCCACCGGAGAGACCCAGGATTACCTTTCCGTTTTCACCAAGCTCCGAACGAATGTAGTCCTTTGCCTGGACAGCAAAGTATTTCATATCCCAGTTGGCTTTGAGATCAGCGATGCTGAAGAGAAAGTTTTCAATAAGATCAGAGCCAAAAACTGTATGATTTACTTCTGGATGAAACTGAACTCCATATCTTTTCATCTCGGGATTCTCCATGGCAGCAATCGGAAGAAGGTCTGTGGAGGCGATAACTTCATACCCCTCCGGAACCTCTGTAACTCTGTCTCCATGACTCATCCAGGCCTGCAGACCGGAGTCTATTCCATTAAGAAGAATACTCGTTTCTGTTTTCAACAAAGCAGGACCGTATTCCCTGTGATGTCCGCCTTCTACTTTTCCACCAGTGCGATATGCAAGAAGCTGCATACCATAGCAGATGCCCAGAATCGGAAGATCTGTGGTGAATATCTCTTCTGGAGGCATTGGGCTCTCTTCACCATACACACTATAGGGACTTCCTGCAAGAATTATGGCCCCGGGGACAAGTTTCTCCACCTCGGCCCATGAACAGTTTCCCGGAAGTAATTCGCAATACACACCAAGTTCTCTTACCCTGCGGGCAATGAGCTGAGTATACTGACTGCCGAAATCCAGTATTGCCACTCCACCCTTGATCATATCTGTCTCCCTGATCGTATAGACCCGTTCACCGGTGGAGCCACCGGGTAATCACCTGTGAAACATGCTGTGCAGTAGTCTTCTGGTGGATGAGCTGATATACAACCAAGCATGCCCTCCACCGATAGATACCCAAGACTGTCCAGATTCAGAATGTTCTTTATTTCTTCCACTGAATACTTATTTGCAATAAGACTTTTCTCCTCTGGAAAATCAATTCCAAAATAACAGGCATGCCTGTGAGGCGGACAACTTATTCGCATGTGAACCTCGAGAGCTCCTGCTTCTCGAAGAGCTTTAATACGAGCCTTACTGGTGGTACCGCGAACAATGCTGTCTTCCACAACGCATACTCTTTTCCCTCTGATTGCTTCTGGAATAGGCTGAAGTTTGCGCATTACCATGGCAGCTCTCGTGGCCTGACCGGGATCAATGAATGTACGACCCACGTAGTGATTCCTTGTGAACCCCATATCGAGAGGAAGCCCGAGTTCACGTGCGAATCCCATAGCTGCAAACATTCCACTGTCTGGTACGGGCATCACCATGTCACACTGGGCGGGGAACTCACGTGCAAGCTGTCTGCCCATTTCAATTCGAACTTCGTATACGCTGTCTCCAAAAACATAACTGCCGGGTCTTGCGAAATACACATGTTCAAATATGCAGTGCGCACTTCGCTGGTTGCCTTCTGAAAAAAGACCCTGCTCACGGCCGGGTACAGAAGAAACCGGTTCACAGCATCCTTTGCCCTTCTTGACAGGAAAAAAGAGCATTTCACCTGGTTGGATCTCCCTGACGTATTCAGCATCTGTAACCGGGAAGGCAATAGTCTCACTTGCTACGATCCACCCTCCACCGCTGATCTTTCCAAGACTGAGTGGTCTGAAACCCATGGGATCTCTTACCACATACATACCCTGGGGAACCAGAAGAATAAGGCAGAAAGCACCTTCCAGCTTGGAAATTGCAAGTTGAAGGCATTTCTCTATGTTGTAATCTGTATCCTCAAGCTCTCTACTCATAAGATGCAGTACTATCTCGGTATCGGTGTTTGTCTGAAAAATATGACCTTTGCGCTGCAGGCTCCTTCTTATTACCCCTGCATTACTGATCGTGCCGTTGTGGGCAATAGCAACGGGAATGTCTGCCATTCTCACCAGAATTGGCTGTGCGTTGACCACGGAGGATCCACCGAACGTTCCGTATCTTACATGACCGATTCCTGCCTGGATGTTGTCAGACATCATCTCTTCGGGAAAATCAATCATCAGCTCGGAGACAAGACCCTTTTTCTTACGAAGCTGAATCTCACCATCGGAATCAAGAGTAGCAATACCAGATGCTTCCTGCCCGCGATGCTGCTGTGCAAACAATCCCTCTGCAACAAGTGCAGTTATCGATTCACTTGCACCTATTACACCGCACAGGCCACAGTATTCTCCTATTTGTTTCATTTCTGTTTCCCTTGGAAAGATGCTTTAATAAATGCACTGAAAAGTGGATGAGGATCAAGAGGGCGACTCTTAAATTCAGGATGGAACTGAACTGCCACAAACCACCTGTGATCCGGCCTTTCAACAACCTCAACAAGTTTTCCGTCCGGAGATAGCCCTGTCAACCTCAAACCGGCCTGCTCAAGTGCTTCTCTGTACAGATTGTTAAACTCAAAACGATGTCTGTGTCGCTCGGACACTTCAGTTGCCCCGTATGCTTTCTGTGCTTTTGAACCTTCCTCAAGAATGCACGGGTACGCTCCCAGTCTCATTGTACCACCCTTGTTCACCACATTCTTCTGCTCATCCATGAGAGAGATCACCGGATGTGCTGTATCCGGATCAAATTCAAGACTGTTGGCATCAGGGAAACCAGCTAGATATCTTGCGGTATCAATGGTTGCACACTGCATACCGAGACAAATGCCAAAAAACGGGATATCGTTATCTCTGGCGTATTTTACAGCCTCAATCTTTCCATCCAGCCCACGATAACCAAAACCACCTGGAACGAGAATTCCATCAATTCCTCCAAGCAGTTCTGCCGGATCTCTGTTTTGAAGTTCTTCCGCTTCGATACATCTGACATTCAGGTCAAGTCTCTGGTCAATAGCTCCGTGGGACAACGCCTCAAAAATACTCTTGTATGCATCGCGCAGTGCCATGTATTTGCCGACTACTGCTATTTTTACTTTTCCACGATCGGGGTTAACTGCACGGGCAACCATGGCATTCCACCTGGTAAGGTCAAGCTCGTTCTCAGGCAGATGAAACTTTCTCAGTATCAGTGAATCAAGCCCCTGCTTTGCAAGTTCAATAGGTACTTCATAAATAGAATTCTTGACATCTTTCTCCTCTATCACTGCAGCCCTGGGAACACTGCAGAAAAGAGAAAGCTTTTTGAAATGCTCTTCCTCCATAGCTACTTCTGTGCGACAGATGAGAACATCAGGAATGATACCAATGGAACGCATGATTCCAGCGGATTGCTGAGCAGGTTTGGTTTTCAGTTCACCTGAGGCATTCAGATATGGAAGCAGAGTAAGATGTGCAAAAACAGCATTTTCCGGGCCAAGATCTACTCTGAGCTGCCTGAGAGCTTCAAGGAAAGGACTGGATTCAATATCACCAGCCGTACCTCCAATTTCGGTTAATACTATATCTGCACCGGTGTCCTCACAGGACAGAATTGCCTTTTTTATTTCATCAGTGATGTGAGGAACCACTTGAACAGTTCCTCCCAGATATCCACCCTGGCGTTCCCTCTGTAGTACTGTAGAGTAAATACGACCACTGGTGTAATTACTCTTCCTGGTACATGTCACTCCTGCAAAACGCTCGTAATGTCCAAGATCAAGATCGGTTTCCGCACCATCATCAGTTACGTATACCTCTCCGTGCTGAAAAGGAGACATCGTACCGGGGTCTACATTCAGATAAGGATCAAGTTTCTGCAGAAAGACCCTGTAACCCCTCTGTTTTAAAAGAAGTGCCACAGAAGCAGCGGTGATTCCTTTCCCCAGAGAGGAGACAACACCCCCGGTAATGAACAGATGCTTTACCGAATCACCCATCGCAATTCCCTCCATGAATATTTCAGAGAAAACAAAGGAAGAATATACGAAAAAAAGACATGTACTATTCAGGTCTTTAGCAGATTGACTATGCTTTGATTATCTCTGGAATAGCCAGAAATGCTATCACCAGTTCTGGATCAAATTGAGTTGAACTGTTGAGTAGAATCTCCTCCCTCGCTTTTTCCGGCAATATGGCAGGACGATATGGTCTCTCTGTGATCATTGCACTGAAAGCATCACAAATAGCAAGGATTCTTCCCATTAGCGGAATATTCTCTCCAACGAGTCCGTCAGGATAACCAGTACCGTCAAACCTCTCATGGTGATGTTTGGCGCCATCTATCACCGCAGCAAGAGAAGGCAGTGAACCAAGTATCTCTGCAGCTTTTTCAGGATGCCCTTTCATTACATCGAATTCACCTTGTGTTAACAGTTCTCGTTTTAACAGAATATCCTCGGGTACACCGATCTTGCCGATGTCATGAAGTTTACCCGCAATTCTAGCTGTCTGCACATTCTTATCGTCCAACCCGATCTTACGGGAAAGCAGTACAGCAAAATCGGCAACCTGCTCAGAATGATGCAGCGTATACCCATCCCTTGCTCCTATGGCAGCAGCAAATCCGTCAATAGCTGACATGAACAACTGCTGGTTCAATTCAATCTCTTCGATATAACTGTCTACCAGGGTGGTGTATGAGTCAGATACAGCAAAAGACGAAAGAACTGCGTTTATGAGTTGAGTCTTATTAAATGGCTTGTGTATCACATGCTGAACACCGTGAGACAAGGCAATACGCACATCAGCAGGTGAAATAAATCCGGATATCAAGATGAATGGGGCCAGTATGCGCTCGTTGCGACACCAGCGAAGAAGATCAATTCCCGTTTCACCACCAGGCATGGCAATATCGCTTAGTATCACATCTACTTTGTATTTAGTTAAGCATTCACGTGCCTGAGCTGCGGATACAGTATCAACCACAACCACTTCCAGCTCAGAGAGATAAAGTTTAACAAGCCCCCTGACAGCCTCCTCGTCATCCACAACGAGTACGGTCTTCCCGGCAAGGTTGCTTCTCTCCACAGCATTTTGCACTGTAATTCCTTCTGTATTTCATAATATAGAAGAATCCAGAGATGAAAGGGCTACTTGTTCAGCAGAGAAATGGCTTTTCTTATCTCAGAAGAAGAGGTTTGAACTCTTTCACGGGGTAAAACTGCCGCATTCGATTCCTGATTTGAAACCCTCATGGAAAATGAACCGTGAATCTGATCACAACCTGTGTACTCAACTAGAGCTGCAGCATTATTGGATCTGATACCGGAACTGGGAAGAATTTCAAGATCATCTCCGAAATAGTTGATAAGATCTCTTAGTGTATCCCTGCCCTCCCAGGCTGTACCCCTGCCGCCTGAAGTAAGAATTCTATCCACACCCAGATCCTTCAGAATAGAAGCTGACTTTACAAGATCCGGTAGAAGATCAAAAGCTCTGTGGAAAACAAAATCACACTCACCAACATGTTTCCTTACTGATGAAACAAAGACTGTATCGACTTCTCCATTTGCAGTAAGTGCCCCAACAGCAATTCCTGTTGCGCCAAGGGAGAGAAAAGTATCAATATCACGAAGTATTGCGGTCTTTTCGTTTTCAGTATAGACAAAACCTCCGGGATGAGGTCTTACCATGGTAATTACCGGGATCCCGGTATGTTTAATCACTGTTAGCAGTGTACCGGTGGAGGTTGATAAACCACCCAGTTCAATGGAGGAATTCAGTTCAATTCTGTCAGCTCCCGCTTCAGAAGCCGTGATTGAGTCTTCAAGTGAACCGGTGCATGCTTCAATCAGTATTCTACTAATTAAGATCTCCTTCTTGAATATTTTTCCACCAGAATGCCACCCACAACAAACATCAATCCAATTACCGTTGAAAGAGCAATTTCTTCACCCACAACAACCCCAATAAATACCAGAGCGATAAATGGGGTCAGGAAAATCATAACACTCACAGTGGCTGTGGATGTTGCCCATTTCAGGGCAGTATTCCACATCATATATGTAAGACCCATCTCGAGGATACCTATATACAGTAACCATGGAAGAATCGAAGGTTGAAAAATGAGCTGCTGGCCAGCCATAAAACCGTAAACAAGCAGATAAACAGACCCACAGACAAAGCTGGTGAATAGAACAGCAGTCGTTTTGCCTGTGTTAAGAGTGTTCAGTACCCAGTAAACAGCCCAGATCAAAGTACTGGCAAATGCCAGTAGTAACGGCACGGTGGATATCTCAAATGTGTTGCGCCCCATAAGAGCAAGAAACATCACACCTGCGAAGCTGAGAAGTATGCCGGTAAGCCCTCTCATGCTTAATTTCTGCCCGAGAAGAGGGATTGAAAGAAGCACAAGAACAACCGGCCAGAGGTAATTGACTACCATAGCAATCTGTGCAGGGAGTCCGTTGTATGCATTTAAAAGAACCAGATAGTACAGAAAGGGATTCAAGAAGCCAAGATAAAGACCAGATACAAAATCAGTCTTTCTTATATGAATCCTGCCAATGATCAGTGCAATACCAAAGATCGCTGTGGAAAGTACTGCTCCCGCAGTCACCACCAGCCATGGAGACCCATAAGACAAGGCTTTCTTAAAAGCAGTAGCCGCCCCTGACCAGAACAGAACTGAAGCTAGAGCAAGAACAATCGCTGATTTGTCTGATTTTATTAACAAAATGTAAATACCCCCCGGGCTTGGAGCAACATAAAGAGTTTCACCCTGGGCTGCCAGCATTTTGGAACACAGAACAGAGACAAGTAATGCCTTTTCGAAATACCTGAAAATGTACAATTCATCTATTTCGTTGACAAACAAGAGGATATATCAATATGTGGATATTTATTGAGAACCGCATACCACATATTGTGGTTATCCCTATTGCCTCCACACATAAAGTTCATTATTTTCCCGTTGCGAGGGGTAGTTTATTTACGCATGTTTTTTCAAGGAATGTTAGGGGTGTTGCTGTCTTATGGACTGGCTGGTCAGAAAACGCAGCGGTAAGGTTGTATCTTACAGAAAATCTAGAATTACAAATGCTATCGACAGAGCGTTAAAAGCATCGAGTACAGATGGTTCCAGTCGTGAAATGGCCGATCAGGTAGAAGCAAGTTTGTATATGAGCTTTTTCAAAGTCGGTTCTATTCCCACAATCGAGCAGATACAGAACTTCATAGAAGAAACCCTGATGCTCAGGAAACTGATTGCCGCTGCAAGAAGCTTTATTCTATACAGAGAGAAGCGAAGTGAGGCTCGCGATGTCACCGCAATATTCAAGGGAATGGATTCCCTGGTGACGGACTACATAGGAAAGCAGGACTGGCGGGTCAATGAAAACTCGAATATGAACTACAGCCTTCAGGGGTTGAACTTCTACCTGTCAAGTTCTATCACGGCAAGATACTGGTTGTCCAAGATCTACACACCTCAGATCAAGGAATTCCAGGACAGCGGTGATATGCACATCCATGACCTGGGCATTCTTGGCCCTTATTGCGTTGGCTGGGATCTCATGGAATTACTTCAGGGAGGATTTCAGGGTGCCAGAGGAAAAATAGAGTCAAAACCGGCTTCACATCTTAGAACAGCCCTGGGACAGATCGTTAACTTCTTTTACACTCTCCAGGGAGAAGCAGCAGGCGCACAGGCATTCAGTAATTTTGATACTCTGCTTGCACCTTTCATAAGGTATGATAATCTTTCATACGAGCAGGTCACCCAGTGTCTGCAGGAATTTCTGTTCAACATCAATGTTCCAACACGAGTCGGATTTCAGACCCCGTTCACCAACATCACCATGGACCTGAGAATTCCATCAACCCACAAAGACCTGAACGTGATAATTGGTGGCCGGAAGATGCCGGAGACATACGGAGATTTCCAGGATGAGATGAACACTATTAACCGTGCATTCTGTGAGCTGATGATGAAGGGGGACGCCAAGGGAAGGATCTTTACTTTCCCAATTCCCACTTACAACATCACTGCAGATTTCAACTGGGAAGATGATGCTCTTCAACCCATGTGGGAGATGACAGGGAAGTATGGAATCCCCTACTTCAGCAATTTCGTGAACTCTGACATGAATCCTGAAGACTCCAGATCAATGTGCTGCAGACTTCGCCTTGATAATCGCGAGTTAAAAGCCAGGGGAGGTGGTCTTTTTGGATCAAATCCTCTCACCGGTTCAATAGGCGTCGTAACTGTGAATATCCCAAGAATTGCTCTGGTAACAGGTGGAGATAAAGATGCATTCTTCCAGCGTCTCGGTTCGGTAATGGAATCTGCCAGAGAGTCTCTCGAGTTGAAGCGAAAATTTGTAGAAGAACTCACGGAAAGAGGGCTGTATCCCTATACCCGTTACTATTTGAGACACGTGAAGGAAGAGGCTGGTACTTACTGGGCAAACCACTTCAGCACCATCGGAATGATTGGAATGAATGAGGGTGCATTGAACTTCTTGGGCAAGGGAATCGGCACACAAGAAGGTAAGGAATGGTCTGTTGAGGTCCTGAACTTCATGCGTGATAAGCTCACAGAATTTCAGGTGGAAACAGATCATCTGTACAATCTGGAGGCTTCACCTGCTGAGGGAGCCAGCTACAGATTGGCAAATAAAGACCGAAAAGAATTTTCCGAGGCTGCTCACCAGGGTCATTCAAACCCTTTCTACACAAACTCCGTACATCTTCCAGTAAATACTCATATGGATATCTACAGTCTGCTGAAGCACCAGGATGAACTTCAGACCAAATTTACAGGTGGAACTGTGGTTCATCTTTTCATTGGAGAGGCAATAACAGACTGGAAAATGGTAAGAACACTTGCGAAAAAGATTGTTACTAATTTCAAGCTTCCGTACTTCAGCTTCACTCCCACATTCAGTATTTGCCCTATACACGGTTACATACCAGGAGAACACTTCCACTGCCCCTACCCTCATACTGATGAAGAAATAGAAAAGTACGGAGAGATTGTTGAAACATACAAAACGCTTCCTGATCAATCTTGCAGAGAAGTGGAAACATTACCGGACCAGAAAGAGCAACCATCGCTCTTTCTCAATATTGAAAAGGTGGACATTAAATGAGTACAGATACAAAAACTGTAAAAGCCATTAAGGCTGAAGTATACTCAAGAGTTGTCGGGTACTATCGCCCTGTTCAGGACTGGAACAGAGGTAAAAAGGAAGAGTTTTCAGAAAGAAGATACGTTGATCTGAAAGTTGAGAAGGATTAGAATTTGATTCGTTCACTTCAGGGCACAAGCCTGATAGAGTACCCCGGCAGAATATCTTCTGTTCTTTTCACTGCCGGGTGTAATCTGGCATGCCCTTACTGTCACAACCCTGAGCTGGTCAATGTGGATCTTCTTGACAGAGAGCTGGGTCTCAGTCACGATGAGGTAATAAGCCAGCTGATAGAAAGATCCGGCTTCATTGACGCAGTGGTTCTAACCGGAGGAGAACCCCTTTTATACCAGAGCAATGTGGATCTTCTTAAGCGGATCAAAGAAGAAACTCATCTGGCAATCAAGCTGGATACGAACGGTACATTTCCTGACAGACTTGAGAGAGCCCTGCAGTTTGTGGATTATGTTGCACTCGATCTGAAAGCAGCACCTGAGAATTACATTTTTGCAACAGGCGGTAGAGCTAGATTCACCGCTGTGAGAGAAAGTGCCCTTATGCTGATCAATCAGTTTGAGGTCGAGTTTGAGTTCCGTTCAACAATGGTTCCGGGAATTATCAATGCAGAGGATGTGCTGAATCTTCTTGATGAATTTGCTCCAGCAAAAATCAAGAGATATGCTCTGCAGGTATTCCGATCAGAAAAAACTCTCTCCTCGGAACTCAATGGCTTGCCTTCCTACCCTCAGGGCTACCTGGAAGCTCTTTCTTCAAAGATGGTTCACTGTGTGGAAGATGTTCAACTCAGGATTTAGAATTCTATCTTTATCGATCCCGATTCATCTGCACCTTTAAGAGAACTGACTAAACCCCTTATGGTACTTTCCATCATCCTTGCTGGAAACCCTATCAGGGGAATTTTTTCGCCGTTGCACTCAAGAGAGACCCCACCGGGAATGCAACCGGAACAGGATGCGCATTTGCCGCCGGTCAGACTGGAATAAAGCTCTGCCACCATTGCAGCAGCCACTGCCATAACTCTCGCTGAGAAAGTACCTAGCTCCAGGGATGAATGATGATCTCCCACCACAGAAAGAGTACCGGTTCTCTCTGTGTGTATTTCACTTACCGGGGCAGCCCCTGCAATACCTGAACAGGCAATGATCTGTCTGCCTGGAAAAGTAACAGACCACTCCTCGATGAGAAATGCTTTGGTTCGAGAATCATCTACTGCTTCAATGAGAACATCACAACTGCGAAAAACATCACAAGCGTTCTCTGGAGTAAGACGCAGAATATGTTTTTCAACATCAATGGCTCTGTTGATCCTGGAAAGGTTATCAGCCAGGGCATCCACTTTGGGCATGTCTGCCTGATCTGCAAAGAAAAACTGTCTGTTAAGATTCTGAATCTCCACTTTGTCAAAATCAGCAAGAACAATGGATGAAACCCCTGCCCTTGTCAGCAGCATAGCTACGTTTGAACCAATTCCACCTGCTCCGGCAATGCCTACTGTAACATTGGATAAAGTATCAACCAGACCATCCGGGCAATCTCTGAAAATATTCATGTGATCCTTTTGCAATCTACTCACCCTTTAATACCAGATAAAAACCAGCCATAGCGATCATTATTCCCACTGTAGCATTCCTGCCCAGTTCAGGAAGAATTAGAAAGAAACCAGCCGCAGCAAAGATACCACCACCCAGTAATCTCAGAAAAACTTTTCTCTTCCTGTTCATTATGTATCCTCCATCAGTAATGCCCAGCCTTTGCATAATATATCTTCAGGGTTCTGCGGCGCAAACGAGGCTATGTTTCAGAAATAGGCAACCCGTTATGTATCATGGTCATATTGCACGTGCCAACCCATTGCAACCATTGCGTTTTGCGTCTTTTCTCCTTAGAATATGGCCACTGATTTTGTACTAAATATTTCTCTAGAAATTCACTTGATTAACTCAAACCTGGGAGGATATATACATGTCCTGCAACTACTCCACCCGGGAGCTCCTGGAGGCACAGAATGTTGTGGCCACCTTTAAATATGAGCCTAAGCCGGCGGTAAAAGGATACACCGGCGAAGCGCTCAGGGTGGACCTGTCAAACTACTCCTTCAAGATCATCCCGATTACCGAAGAAACCAAACTAAAATTCACTGGAGGAAAGGGTTTTGACCTCTGGCTCCTGTGGAATGAGGTTAACGGAGATAC
>JAOZRM010000213.1 GCA_029940175.1 Candidatus Sabulitectum sp.
TATGGTCTCAAGAATAACTACAGCTTCTTCAGCCACAGGCAGATCAGATGTACCGGCTGTTACCACAACCACAGATCCGGCAGCCTTGAATGAACCTGTATACTCTCCCATAACAAACATGCGGGAAAGGGTATGCAGTTTCCCTGCAGGAAAAGCATTCAGCAAAGAAGAAGAAAAATCATCCGGCACACGGGACACTATTGCCAGCCCTGTACGGGTAAGCAGAGCTTCTGTAATTGCAAGGATCTGTTCAACGGTCTTACCCTGGCCGAACACAACCTCCGGCAATGGCTGCCTTTCGCCCCGCGAAGAATCAACCACAGAGAAACCCAGATCATCCAGCCCTGCCCCGCGCAAGGCAGACACAGCCTCCCCGGGGTCTATCCCAGCCTTACCAAGTACTTCAAGCAAACGAGAAATGTCCATAACAATCCTTACAGGAACAATTCAGCAGCCACGCCTCTGGCTGACTGCAGAACAACCTTCACAGGTACCCCGGCAGCATCAGCCAGAGCAACACATTCTTCAAACTCCGGTTCAGCACTTACTACCCTGCCACTGAAATATCCCAGCTTTACAGTAACATCACCATACCGGGTACTTACCTGTTTGAACTCACGCTGCAGTACTACTCTTTCAACGGAGGAGATTCTAACTCCCAGGGTGGAAGAATGAGCGAAAACCACAGAGAGTACAGATTCCCGGGCACTCTCCGGCAGATGCACCACAAGCTCCATCGCCGGTCTGCCCTTCTTGCCCAGACAGTTCCGGGCATAACAGTCTAAAGCCCCTGCCGATAGAATTCCTGCATTCAGTACCGGCCATATTCTGGGATCAAGATCATCGATCACAGCTTCAATCATAAGGCAGTTGTTTCCTCCATCAGCAACAGCAGATGAGCCAATGATCAGTCGCAAGAGGTTTGCCCGGGTCTTCCCCTGGCGGAAACCGGCTCCCATTCCGCTGGAAATCCCCACATAGGCAGGAGGAGCATCCCAACACTCCACCAGAGCAGTCAATACTGCAGCTCCGGTTGGTGTGGTTAGTTCTGAAGGCTCACTGGTGGGTACAACAGGCACGCCCTGCAGTAACCGAGAGGTTGCAGGTGCAGGCAGCGGCATTATCCCATGCGCACACGAAACAGTACCCGTTCCAACAGCAACGGAAGAAGAGTAAACAGCTTCAACACCCAGCAGATGCAATCCAAGACAACTGCCCACTACATCAATAATAGCATCCATAGCCCCGACCTCATGAAAATGCACTTCCTCAACACCGATTCCATGCACAGAGGCTTCTGCTGACGCAAGCAGGTGAAAAGCAGACAATGCCTTCTCCTTTACCCATGGATGCAGAGATGAAGGTTCAATAAGTGCAACAATATCAGAGAGGTGCCGGTGTACATGCTCATGGGGAATTACCACTTCAACATGAGTACCGGACAAACCACCGCGAATAACTTTAGACGCAACTATGTCCCAGCCGGACAGCGGCAGCAGTCGCAAACCGGCAACCAGCTCCTCGAGAGAAAGACCATTATCCAGCAGAGCACCAAGAATCATGTTCCCGGCAATCCCGCTGCAGGGATCGAATACAGCTATCTTCATTATGAATTAACCCCGTCAAAGTTATATGTTACTAAGCTCTCGCCCCAAAGAGTATGATAAACAAAAGCAACCAAAAAGACCCGTAAACGGAACTGCATCGGAAATTCTCCTCTTGACTGTTCAAACCGTAACAGGATATAATGATACGGAGTACAAGCGGGGAAAGGCAGCCAATTATGAAAACCGTTTATGTCGAATCATCTATCATCGGATATCTGACTGCGAGACCCAGCAGAGATATTGTTGTTTCTGCCCGTCAAGCAATTACCACTGAATGGTGGGAGGATTGCAGAGATTCGTTTGAGATCTTCATTTCCGAACTGGTTATTGAAGAGGTTGGATCAGGGGATTCCATTGCAGCGCAGAAAAGACTTGCAATCACTGAAAAGCTTCCTATACTTGAGGCCACAAGGAACGCAAAAGAACTTGCGGAAAAGCTGGTAACAGGGAAAGCAATACCTCCTTCAAGCACTGAAGATGCGTTGCACATAAGTATTGCTGCTGTGCAAAGAATCGATTTCTTGCTTACCTGGAACTTCAAACACATAAACAATGCAACAACCCGTGAAAACATTTCAGAGATCATCAGGGAAAATGGCTATACCTGCCCTGTATTATGTTCGCCAGAGGAGTTACTAAATGAAGAATGATCCAATTGTTGAGAAAATACGCTCATTCAGAGCAGCGCATGCAGCAAAGCACGGTAATGATTTAGATCGTATTTTTAAGGCGATAAAGCAAAGCGAAAGAAAACATGCTAATAGACTGGTTAACCGGGAAGCCACTCCACTCTCCTAGCCGGTAACTTCTTAATCTCCACACTTGCATGCAAAGCAAAAGCAACCAAAAAGGAATACCTGTGCAGACACAAACAGCCTACCCGGCACTTACGAAAGAACTGCAAAGAATGAACAGGATCGGTGTACTGGTCTCCGGTGGCTGTGACAGCGAGGTGTTACTTCGCGCGGCAGCAGATGTACTGGGCAGTGCAAACATAGTTGCCTTCACAGCTGTCACTCCGTTCATTGCGAAGTACTACACGAAGATTGTTAAAGACTCTGCAAAAGAGCTTAATGTAAAGCTGATCCAGGTAAAGCTTGACCCTCTGGAGATCACCCACATCAAAGCAAACACCGCAATGCGGTGTTACCACTGCAAGAAAGCCATTTACTCAACCATAAAAGCAGCAGCACTAAGAGAAAACATCACCATTCTTGCTGATGGCACCAATCTGGATGATACCGGAGAGCATCGTCCGGGGCTGAAGGCTGCAAGAGAACTGCACATTCACCATCCATTCACAAGTGCAGCAATGAACAAAGCAGACATAAGGAATTTGGGCAGACTTCTCAATATGAATAACCCTGAAAGACCATCAGATTCCTGCCTTGCAACAAGAATTCCTGAGCAAACTCCCATTACTGAAAGCACACTGGCACTTATCAGCGCAATTGAAAAGCCACTAAGACCTTATGTAAAAGGCAGACTTCGAGCCAGAGCTAAAGACATGCAGATAACACTGGATTACCAGTCAACTGACAAAGAGCTTGTTAAAGCCCAGACAGGGGCATTACAGGCAATCGCAAACGAGAGAGGCTACTCTCTTTGTTTTCACGAGATACCAAGTTATTAAGTAGGGAACTTATCAAAGCACTTGCTGTACCCATATAAAGTAAGTAGAATCAGGTAGTTGTGGAGGAGAATAAATTGAGATTTCTGAATTGGCCGCACGCCATAATAGGTTTTCTTATAGGTGTGGCGCTCATCCTTTATGTGCGGGGTGGGACTGAAGAGGAAGTAGATGTTTCTGTTCAGAATTCTCCAGCGGTAGTGGAGGTGCAGGCAGAATGACTGAAAAAGTAGTTTCTTTATCCGGAGGGCTCGTACTGGGAATGGTCGTAGCACTGTTTCTTGGTATTGGTGCCACCCAGAGTATTGCGCCGTCGTTGCATTTTGAGATACCATCAATCCTGCAAATGACAATTGCACAGAATACGCACAACACACCTGCTCCGGCAAACGACACAACACCAACTGCTGCAGTTGCCACTCCTGCCAACCCGGACAGAGGCAGAATTACCAGAATTGCCACTCTTACTGAAACCACTGACCCGGTATTTGGAACAACAGCCTCAACTTCTGAAGCTGCACCAAAGGATTGGGATGTCGCCACAACTCCCAAAGTAAACAGCGCACTCCAGCGTACCAACCTTCAGCATACTTACATTGCTTCAAACTCCCAGGCCAGCAACAGCGCTTATGCAGGCCTCGGACAAGCTGCAGCAAGACAGGGCAACTTCACAGCACTTATAGACAATGCTCATGGCGGATATACCTCCAGCAGCCGACCCGCGGTTGCTCAAAACAAACCTCAGACACAGGGTTCACCAGCTGTTGCCCATAACGACCCCGGCACAGGCGTCTCGGGCGATGAAGGCCCCGCAGTAACCCATGACAAGACACCCACACCAAGTGAAGACAACAACAATGGCAGCAGTGAGAGATTTGAAGTTTCTCATGGAAGACCCCACCACAACTTCACACCCGACCAGGACGGACCATCATTAGGCGATGGAGACACCCCAGGCAGACCTGGCCCTTCTCAGATGGACGGTGGACGACAAGGTTGGACTCAGTAAATAAGCATTGATCATTCAAAGGCCGGAGTTAACGCTCCGGTCTTTTTTGTTTCTAGACAGTAGCAAAATCCTACCAGCATCAAATACCTGAACTACAAATCAGAAGTATCATCGAAGAAGGCATTAAGGAACAGTTGAGTTCTATATGGAGCATGGTTCAACAAGTAGTACATCAACTTATATCTGCCGGTTGAAGATATGCAAGGGAAGAAGAGATTTCAAGAATCGTCTTCTCTTCAAAAAAACTATACCTGTACACCCGGTAATCGTTAGATTCACCCTCTTGCGCTGGCAGTTCGACGGTGGACGACAGGGATTTACTCTGCAATAAATCATTGATCTATTCAAAGGCTGGAGTTAACGCTCCGGTCTTTTCTGTTTAAAAAGAGTGTGTGGTTTCAAATTCAGCATTGTGTAAACTGGCTCTGCTATTTCACTTCTTCAATCAGCAGCACTTCTCTGGATGAGCAGATGATTACAAGCTGAATCAGCTTGCAGGTGATCTTGCGGCTTTTCTTGTAGTTAAGTAACTGGGCGGTAGCTTCCTGTTTGACCGTGTTGATCAAAGCTTCAAGCTTCTTTGGGTCAGCAGGCAGATCTTCTGATTTGATGTACTTCAGCTCAATAAGATATTCATAATTGGTAAGGTCTGTGGTGAAGTAGTTCTTTCTGAAAAAGAAGTCGGCATAACCCCGGTGCATCTCCGGTTCACTCTCGATAAAGTAAAGAGGGGTTACATTAAGATATGCAAGCAGAAACATCTTGATGCTGTGCTCACGCAGCACAAAGTCTCGCAGTGAAGAGGCTGCA